>JADFUQ010000139.1 GCA_015222065.1 Bacteroidota bacterium | reverse complement strand
GTTCCAGTTCCAAAACATACCCTGCTAACGAATGGGTAACCGCTGAAATGATTGTTTTGGGAGACAGCATAATTCATCATGTTTTAGAGGGAGATACTGTATTAACATATACAAAACCACAAATCGGTGGTGAATTACCTGAGGGATTTCCGCTTGCCGAAGGCACACTATTAAAAAAAGGACATATTGCAATCCAGGCAGAAAGTCATTCTACTGAATTTAGGAAAGTTGAACTTCTGGATCTTAGTAAAAAGTAAATTAACCGTAAAGTTATTTTATGAACTCAAAAAAACGCATTCTAACTGCCCTTTCGCATAAACAACCGGACAGAATTCCGATGGATTTTGGTTCAACACCTATCTCGGGGATGCATGTCTTACCCATATACAAATTAAGAAATGCATTAGGATTGAAAAACATACCTGTTAAAGTAATTGAACCATACCAGATGCTTGGGGAAATTGATGACGAATTGGCAGATATCCTGGGAATTGATACAATTGGCTTATTTGGGAAGAACAACATGTTTGGCTTTGCAAACGAAAACTGGAAAGAATTCAAAACCTCATGGGAACAAACGATTCTTATCCCCGGAAAATTCCCGGTAGAAAAAGATCAAAACGGTGACTATTTAATGTTTCCTGAAGGGGATACTTCTGTTAATCCATCAGCAAAAATGCCTTCAGACGGATATTTTTACGATGCAATTATCAGGCAGGATCCTATCGATGAAAACAATCTTGATCCGGAAGATAACCTGGAAGAGTTTGGATATATTACTGATGAAGATCTGACATTCTGGAAAAACCAGGTTAACAAAAACTATGGCAAGGGGAAAGCCCTGGTAGCTGGTTTTGGCGGTACCGGACTTGGGGATATAGCTCTGGTTCCTGCAGTACAATTGAAACATCCTAAAGGAATACGGGATGTAACAGAATGGTATATTTCTACAGTAACACGACAGGATTACATTCACAAGATATTTGAAAAACAAACTGATATTGCTCTGAAAAACTTCAAGAAGTTCTATGATATAATTGGTAACCGAATTGATGTTGTTATGCTTTGCGGAACAGATTTCGGAACACAAACATCACAATTTTGTTCTGCGGAAACTTTCCGTAACCTCTGGTTTCCATATTATAAAAAAATAAACGACTGGATCCATCAAAACACAGAATGGAAAACCTTTAAACATTCCTGCGGATCAGTTGAACCATTTATTGATCTGTTTATTGAAGCTGGTTTTGATATTCTGAATCCGGTACAGATAAATGCAAAAGGTATGGAACCGGCTCATTTGAAAAAACAATATGGTGACCGGATAGTATTCTGGGGTGGCGGTGTTGATACGCAGAAAGTGCTTGCATTCGGCACACCACAGGAAGTGGAAAAAGAGGTACTGTATAATTGTGAAATATTCTCTGAAAATGGCGGCTTTGTATTTAACACAGTCCATAATATTCAGGCGAATACACCGGTGCAAAATATCATAGCTATGTTTAATGCATTCAGGAAATTCAATGGCAAATAAAGAGGCGACGGGGCGAGTGGGCGAAAGGCAGAAAGTAAGAAGTAGGTAGTAAGTAGTAGTTAGTGTGTTGTACTGCATCACTGCCTCACAGCAACACAATTAACAAAAATTCTTACTACTTTTTTTAACCTCAAAATACATTTCATGAAATACATAGGCGCTCATGTAAGCACTTCAGGCGGGGTGGAAAATGCTCCGCTAAATGCTCATAAAATTGGTGCAAAAGCATTTGCCTTATTCACAAAGAACCAGCGGCAGTGGGTTTCCAGGCCTCTTACCAAAGAAAATATCAACGATTTCAAAAAGAATTGCGAAAAATACGGATACACTCCGGACAGGATACTTCCTCACGATAGTTACCTGATCAACCTGGGGCATCCGGAAAAGGAAGGACTGGAGAAATCGCGTAATGCATTCCTTGACGAACTGAAACGTTGCGAACAATTGAGTCTCGATCGCCTTAATTTTCATCCGGGAAGTCATTTAAGACAGATATCTGAAGAAGAGTGCCTATTAACTATTGCTGAATCTGTTAATTGGGCACTTGACCAGACAAAAGGCGTAACAGCGGTTTTAGAAAACACTGCCGGTCAGGGTTCAAACCTGGGCTATAAATTTGAACAAATCCGGTTCATTATCGATAATGTTGAAGATAAAAACCGGATTGGTGTTTGCATTGACACTTGTCATGCTTTTACCGGTGGTTACGACCTGAGAACCAAAGAAACCTATGAAAATACATTTCACAAATTTGCAAAGATCATTGGTTTCAAATATTTAAAAGGCATGCACCTTAACGATTCGAAAAAGGTTCTTGGATCGCGGGTTGACCGGCATGACCAGATTGGTGAAGGCTTTATTGGAAAAGATACTTTCATAATGATAATGAATGATCCGCGAATGAATGACATACCCATGATCCTTGAAACACCTGATGATGAATTATGGAAGGAAGAGATTGATATGTTGTATGGGATGATTAAATGAAGAAGTGACTAAAGTGTCTTCTAAAATGCCTAAAGTTATAACTTCTTCTCTTCCCAACTTTAGTTCACTTTAAGTACTGATTAGTTACAAATATTTAGTTATTTATTTCCCATTTTTTATTTACATTGCAAAGCTATGTTCTTAAAAACTATATCAATGAAATCATTAATCTCTCCTAAAAGTCTGATCCTGATGTTAATTGCCATATTAAACACGAACCTTTATGCTCAACTCCCAAAGGAAACACCTGAGCAGAAAACTGAAAGAATGAAGTGGTGGACTGATGCCCGGTTTGGAATGTTCATCCATTGGGGATCATATGCCCAGGCTGCCCGCCATGAATGGGTGAAAAAATACGAACGGATAACTAACGAGCAATACCAGAAATATTTTGACCTTTTCAATCCGGATATGTTCAACCCCAGCGAATGGGCGAAAATGTCAAAAGAAGCCGGCATGAAATACGCTGTGATCACAACTAAGCACCATGAAGGCTTTTGTATGTTTGATTCAAAATATACCGATTACAAGGTAACAAACACACCTTATAGTAAAGATATAATTAAAGAATGGGTAGAGGCATTCAGAGCAGAAGGATTAAAAGTCGGGTTTTATTATTCCCTGATCGACTGGCACCATCCCGATTACACTATAGACCGTAATCATCCACAAAGTGCTAAAACCAGCGATGAATATGCTATTCTGAACAAGGGCAGGGATATGAACAAGTACCGGAAATATTTAAAAAACCAGATAAGCGAATTGCTAACTAATTATGGAAAGATAGATATCATCTGGCTGGATTATTCCTTTCCTTCAGGAGAACATGGAAAAGGTCACGATGACTGGGACTCGGAAAACCTGCTTAAAATGGTACGTGAGTTACAACCCGGAATTATTGTTAACGACCGGCTTGATCTGAAAGATAAAGAAGGAGGATGGGATTTCACCACCCCCGAACAATATAAAGTTTCAAAATGGCCGGAAATAAATGGCAAAAGAATCCCATGGGAAACCTGCCAGACTTTCTCCGGATCATGGGGTTACTACCGTGATGAAGCTACATGGAAAAGTGAGAAACAATTACTTGGTCTGCTTATTGAATCAGTTAGTAAAGGCGGAAACCTTTTACTTAATGTCGGGCCAACAGCCCGGGGAAATTTCGACTTCAGAGCTCAAGACCGTTTGGAAGACATGGGCAAATGGATGAAATTCAATAGTCGCTCTGTTTACGGGTGTACTCAAGCCCCTGACAAATTTCCGAAACCCGACAATTGCTTGCTAACTTACAATCCGGAAAGCAACAGGTTATATGTACATTTGCTTGATTATCCTATGGGAAGATTAACATTGAAAGGTTTTGGCGGGAAGGTCAGATATGCTCAGTTTTTACATGATGCCTCCGAAATCAAATTTGGCAAACCCAGGTATAATGTTACTTACCAGGAATCCTTAAAAGACAAGGATATTATCCTTATGTTACCGGTAGTAAAACCTGATACTGAGATCCCAGTGATTGAACTTTTTCTGAGTAATGAATGAATTTCTAATACCGAACATTGAATCTTAAAAAACCAAACTATTTGCTGTTTTAGCCAATCCCAGGAAATCCATTATAATTGTCCTGTTGTCTTTCAACATTTTTAATAAGTATTGTGTAGACATTTTTCGGGACGGGACAACTTACTACTTACTACCTACTCCTTACTTCTTCACTCACCTCTCACTACTCACATCTTCTTCTACTTAAGCACAATCTCTTTAACGATCTCCTCCCCTGCATTACTGTTGATCCTTTCGATAATACCTTCACGGTGCATCAGAAGTTCATTTTTCACAATTGATGAATTCATATGCAGGTAGAGCTTTCCGTTTTTAATATATATCCTGTTTGTCCGGCGGGCAATGGTTTTTCCAACCAATTCTTCCCAGGAATTAACAACCTGTACTTCTTTTAGTTTCCCTTCAATCTGAGTTTCTTTCAGGTAGTCCTTGATGACGTTTGCAATTGTTTGAGTATTACTTTTACGCATAAGTTCTTAAATTAATAATCAGTCTAATTATTTTACTCAGTTAATATTACTGGTTGTAAGCTAAGTTATTCGCATTTTTTTTTCACATTATGTTTACAAAGAGTTCAAGGTTCAAAGTTCAAGGAGTTACGGGTTTTTTTGCTCTTCTCTTCTCTTTTTCTCCCTTTCGCACCGTCGCCCTATCGCCCTGTCGCTCTTCGCTCTTCTGACAGATCTGTTATTTCCTTATTTATCCTGAACAACCTGAAATCGGCAGATAACTCAGAAAGTATCTTTTCAAGCCGTGATTGATGAGTATCGGTAATAAATATCTGTCCGAACTGGTTTTCTGACACCAGTTGAATGATCTGTGTAACACGGGATGCATCAAATTTATCAAAAACATCATCCAGTAATAGAATGGGATTAAAGCCACTCACCTCTTTAATAAATTCATATTTAGCAAATTTTAATGCCACAAGATAGGTTTTTTGCTGTCCCTGCGAACCAACCCTTTTTATCTGAAACCCATTCAACTCAAGAACAAGATCATCTTTATGGACGCCCCTTGTTGTATATTGCAATACCTTGTCTTTATCAAGTGCATCCTTAAAAATGTCGCTAAAATTACCATCATGATGGTGCGACTGGTAAACCAGACCAACCGATTCCTTTCCCAGGGCAATTGAATCATAATACTTTTGAAAAACAGGTACGAGTTTATCAATAAAATCCATTCTTTTTATATATATCTTCTGTGAAAGCGGTATCAGTTGTTCATCCCATAATTCAAGTGACTCCGGGTCGAACCTGCCTGACCTGGCAAAATCTTTCAATAACTTATTTCGCTGTGCCAGCGCTTTATTATATTGAATAAGATCGTTAAGATAGTTCCGGTCGTATTGAGAAATTACAGCATTAATAAACTTCCGCCGTTCATCGCTTCCACCGATAATAAGATTACTATCAGCAGGAGAGATCATAACAACCGGTAATAATCCTATATGGTCTGCCAATCGTTGATACTCTTTCTTGTTTCTTTTAAACTGTTTCTTCCTGTTTCTCTTCGAGCTGCAATATATATTTTCCTGTGTGTCATCCCTGATAAAAGTACCCTGGATAACAAAAAAATCTTCGTCGTACTTAATATTCTGACTGTCAATTGAATTAAAAAAGCTTTTAGAAAGTGACAGGTAGTGAATGGCATCCAGGATATTTGTCTTTCCAACACCGTTATTTCCGACAAAACAATTTATTCTTGCCGAGAATCCCAGTTCAACCTGGCTGTAGTTCTTAAAATTTATAAGTGCGATATTCTGCAGATGCATAAAAACAGATTGAATTTTACTGTTGTATAATTTTGCTTTTACAAAGTTAAAAAACTTAATGAAATCTTCTTCCTTCCAGCTTCCAGCTTCGAACTTCAAGCTGTTACGAGTTACGAGTTTCGGGTTTCGTGTTAATGGTTCAATTCAACCTCAAACCTTAAACATTCTTCATTCTTCCCATTATTCCACTATTCCATTTTTCCATCTTTCCATTATTCCATCTTTCAATTTATTTTTATGTCAATAATTTCTGTTAAAAGCACAAAAAAAATTAACTTTGCGGAAATTTTTTAACAGAGGTAACAAAAACACTATCATGGCAAAAAAGAAAAAGTCTCATGTACCTGACAGATTAGAAGAAGTTGAAAGTGCATTGAGTCGTACTGAAAGATACATTGAAGATAATCAAAAAACCCTTACAATTATTACCCTGGTTTTAGTTGTGATTGTTATTGCATTTATGGGATATAAACGTTTCATATTAATACCTGCTGAAAAAGAAGCACAGTCGCAAATGTTTATGGCCGAGAGATACTTCGAGCAGGATTCATTTAACCTGGCTCTTTACGGCGATGGTAATAATATTGGAATGCTTGATATTATTGACGATTATGGCATTACCAAATCATCTAAACTTGCTCATTACTATGCCGGTATTTCATTTCTTCACCTTGGTGAATTTGAACAGGCAATTGAACAATTAGAAAAATTCAGTTTAGATGACAAAATGATAAACCTGGTTGCAACAGGAGCTATTGGCGATGCTTATCTTGAACTTGGCGAACCATTAAAAGCTGTTACTTATTACGAGAAAGCTGCAACTACTGAAGATAATGTATTTATAAACCCAATTTATCTTATGAAGGCTGGTCAGGTTTATGAATCACAGGAAAATTTTCAAAAGGCACTGGAAACCTATCAGAAAATAAAGGATAATTATCCTGAAAGCCAGGAGGCACGAGAAATTGAAAAATATATTGCCAAAGCTAAGCTCATGCTAAACTAAAGTTATACGTTATATATTAAAAGTTATAAGTTAATGCTTACACGGAGCTTGTTATAGTTGAGTAAGGACCCTTAGACCTTTCGACTCTTCGACTTCTTCACTCTTCCTCTCTTCCCATTCTTCCACCATTCCATCATTCCATTATTCCAATCTTTCCACTATTCCACCATTCCATTCTTCCACTGATTGCGCCTTTCTTTTGCATATTAATGTAAATCTCATATTATGTTTGAAAAATGTTGATAAAAATATGGTGTTTAATATGTTTTTTAACATATAATATTTGTAATTTTGACAAATTTTGCCTTTTTCAAAAAACAACTCAGTTATGCAATTATCCGGAGAACCAAAAGCTACGCTTAATAAGGAAGCCAGGAATTTTGTTGACCTATATGCTCAACTTGGTGAAAGAGCAGAGAACTTTTTACCTGACAGGGTTTTTGAAAGCCTTTCTAATTTTGTAAGGTTATGTTATGAAGAACCCGATGATCCTGCTAAACAGCAGGCTGAAATAAGGAAATATTTGCTTGAATTAAAGGAAGCTATTCCCGGTTACATAGATGTTTCCCTGATGTTGATGCCTCATGAAGACTCAAAAGCATTCGAATACAGTGCAAGGAGAAAGGTATTCCATAATATGCTCAATGAGCTTATTGATACTGAGCAGGTTGACGACAAAACTAAAATCCAGTTCAGAAATATTCTTAAAACCCATGATTATTCATTGGGCACACCTCCGGTTACAAAAATAACTATCGACTCCCTTTACAGGATACTGTTGGGTGACAAGGTCAGGGAACTCCGCAAATTTCGTGATCTGATTGGAGTAAGTGGGGATATCGAAGAAGCGCAATGGAATTATATGCTTGATGTAATGGACCAGATGATTAACCAGTCAACCCATTATACCACAAGTGCAGAAAAAGAGAATTTTCTTTCCCGCACCGAATCAACAGTTAATTTCAAAGGACTTAACGGATTTATAAGAACCATTGTTTCAGGAACTGCCGAAACAGCCATTGATCTGCTTACAAAAGAAGTATTCAGCAAAAACAGTGTAATGGTAATCGAATTTTCAACAGAAGAAAAGCTTTACAAACAGATATATGAAGATAGCACAAGTATTTTCGCTGTCAGGATAAGGAACATGAGAAAGAATCCTTTCAACGCCTTCAGGTGGTTTCCTATACTGACCAGAATGATATTTATTGATGATTCACCTGAATCCCGGTCAACGAATACATCACTGATCTTCTGCCTGCATAATGGCATTATAAATACACTTAATAAGGTTCATATAAAGAAACTGGGAGCCTTAGCCAACAGCCAGTTGAATCTTCGTCTGATCCATGATAAGGTTAACTCGCGGAATCTTAAATATTTCAGGCAAAAAATCGATGAAAAAATTGTTGAATATGACAAGGAATTAAGGCAACTGAAAAAAGAACAGCTCGCTAACCCTGATGACCCTGATCAGGATAATATTCTTTATAAATTCGATGAATTTGCCCGCCAGATAATTAAGGATAAGTATATACTTTCAAAATTCGGAACATACATCAACCTGGCAGAAAACATAAGAGATCCTGAAAATATTAAGAAAATCAACAGCGAATTGATAAGGGAATTTGAAGAGAGAACCCTGGCTTATTTTTATTCCGAGAATAAAAGCCTGCACATTGCAACAGTTGTTGAAGGTGGAGGTCGTAACCAGATAAGAACATACGGAGAATATTTACTCAAGCGTTCCCTCAAACCTGTACAGGATTCAATAATACACAGGTGCAAAACTATTCTGGATATCGTCCCTGATAATTACCAGAGAACAATCTACCACCATTTTCATAATAATTTCGGAATAAATCTTTTTCTTGAAAAATACAAAGAATACCTCACCAAAGTTGAAAACAGTTCAGATAACCAGGGAAGGTTCAGAAACCTGCTGATCGATCTTGGTATTGAAGATAAATACAACAAAAAAGGATCAGCAGATAAGAATATCATTAAAGAGTTCATAAGTAATCTGGGGAATTTGGAAAAAACCTCTATTTCAGATGATGTACAAATGATTATCAGAGATCTGTTGTTTTACAAGAACCGGACTCCAAACCCGTTTATTTTCTTTAATCAGGAAGCAGCCTGGGAGTACAAAGATCTTTTTCCTCCCGATCGTTTTGATCTGAATCCATTTGATATTGAGATTGAACTTAATAAGGAGGGACATGTTGACTGGGAGCGGCTACTTACGAAACTTGAACGAATAAAAAGCACTTTTCAGTTATTCGACGAAACAGGAAATTTGTGGGACCGATTCTGCGAAAATTCAACCCTTATTATCAACGATCCGTCCAACCCATCAGGATTCACCGATTTTAATAACATTCACCTGATAAAATTCCTTAAGTTTCTTAATAACAGTAAACTTACTTTATTTTTAGACGAAGCATATAACGATGCTGTAAAAATTGAGGATCCTGAAGAGCCGAAATGGCGTACTATTTCAAGGTATATAATGAATAATATCGGTTCATTTGCCCGGATAAGTGTCGTATCGTCTTTGTCAACAACAAAAAACCTCGGGGCAACCGGAGATCGTCTCGGTTCTCTTTTAGCAACACCGGTCAGAAAAGATGTAATTGATTATGCCAGGGAACAATTCGGAGTTGAAAAAGGAAACACAAACTCATTATTCATCCTTGTTAATATACTGGAAACTGCCCAACTGGCAAAGAAAATAAAAGACAGGATGGATGAAAGTCTTCCAAAAGATGCTTCCAGGTATAAAATAAAAGAGAAGTTGAAAAAGTATATCATGACAGAGATACGTGACAACATTAATATCCGTGAAAACGGAAACAATGCCCATACACGAAATCCGTCATTATTTGAAGGAAGTCCGCTTCACCTTTTCCTTCTCGAAGAACTTGTTTCTCTTGATAAGCTTGATGTTCTGGAACTTCCTGATGATTTCAAATACAAAGGAATTCCCTTCTTTAGCTATTATAAAGATCACCTGGTAAGTGAACTAAATAATTTCAGGATAAATAAGATATTCAGACGGGAAGCTAATAAAAGACTGAAGCTGGCAAAGAACAAAGCGTTAGCAGTTTTAAAAGAAAATGAACAAAACAAGATTAGTGTACTTGATTCGGATGGTTCTTACCTTTTCAATCTTCATCTGAAAGATTTTTTCTCATACCAGGATCTTGAAAAATTCACAAAAAAACTTGCCGACCAACGCGGAATTGCACTTATACCCTATCAAACAGGTTTCCTGCGGTTCTCACTTGGTGATTACATTGAAGGTTCTGCGGAAAGTTACGATAATTTCATTAAGGAATTTGAAAATGCCCTCCGTATATTCCTGAAATATTGGAATACATTCCATAAAGCAAAGAATGATCCTTCAAACAAAGATAAACAGACAGATGCTATTCTAATTGACATATTCAAAATTCGCAGTGATAGTGAACTGATCAAAAATATCCTTGAAGATTTCAATGTTATCCGTGATCTTGATAAAAATATTAATAATTCGCTAAAAATCAGCGATATAAAAACACTTTATCATGCTTTTCCAAAAGAATGCGGGGTCTCAATCAATTCAATTGGTGATTCAAAAAATGCTGTGTTGGAGTTTTATGATAATGCCGGAAAATGCAGAAATCTGACTGAATTCATCTCATCCAAAGCATTTACAAAAGTATATGAGAACCTTTTGCCTCAGGTTTACCGCAATATTCCACAGCTTAAAAAACTTGACATCAATACGGTAATTGCCAAATACGGAAAAACAACCTTACTTAAGTATATTAATAGTAAGCTGGAATTCCAACCGGACAGGTATATACTTGACAACCCGGAGGAGCTAACTATTATGAAGGAAATCCTGATTGAACTGGAAAGGATTTTGTTCTCTGATGCAAAAACAAAAATACTCTCAATTAAGGCAAACAAAAATGATATTTCAGGTGACCTGGCTAAACTTGAAGGTTATAACAGAATACTGAAAAAATACATAGAGGAATTATTACTGCATTTTAATCTCCCTTTTGAACTGCATCCCGTTGAACCAACATTTGAACAGCTTGCGGATGCAGTTGCATTAAAATTCATGGAGATTACAGGGTTATCTGTAAACGACCTTAATCCGGATATTTTCACCAACCGGTATTTCGAAAAGATAGATAAGAAACTGGAAGATCAAAAGCGGGATGATATGATAAGAAAATACCCCGGAGTTATTCAGCAAACAATCCGTAAAAAGTTATATCATTCGAACCTCACAACAACAAACAGGATATTGTTCATTTACCTGCTACAGAAAAATAACTGGTTTGAAACCAGGCTGATTGAGAGAATAAACCGGTTTACAAGCCATTATGATATTACGGAACAGGAAGATATCAGGCTGATCAGGGAAGATCTGATATCACAACTTATTCCTGCAGAAATAAAAACATTACTGGATGAAATATCTGCACAAAGAAATGTAAAGATTTTACCGGAACAACTACATGATGAAGTAAGGGAGATGGTTCTGTTCTTTATCAGCCTTGCAAACATGACTAAAAACAATGAGTATTACAAAAAATATAACCACATACTAATCAGGCTAATTGAAACAGAATTTCTGGAACAGAATTCAAATGTGAATGAAATGGTGCAGCATGGAATTGTGCTTCACAAAAATTTCCCTGTACATAATAACACACTTGAAAAATGGGAAAAAGGATCGTTATTATGGATAGCACAATTAATGTCGCGTTGTGGAGTAATTGCCTGGGAACAGCCGGTGCAAACACATACAAGGATAGCAACTGATGCTAAAAAACGGGAATATCCCTATCATAAAATTGACAGATCAGATGATCCGTCAATCAATAATATAGGTTCTGAAAATCCTGACCATAATGAATTCATAAAAAAAATGCAGGTCAGGCCTTTATCATCATTTTTTGCAAAACGACTCGCCCTGTTTGCCCATAACCTTGACGAAGAAGATTACCGGTGTAAAATAGTAAATACCGGTTTGGTAAAGGAACTCCACATAATTCAAAAATCTTTTCTGAAGTATCTGACAGATAATTACCGACTGATAGGACCCGGATTTATTAAGCTTACTGAGGTTCAGGAGTTTATTCCGGACGTAATCCTCCTTCTCGGGGCTCCTGAAAAGGTTATATCATTCCCTCAAATTGGTTATTTCGATCTGAAGGGTCCAAACGGAAACATAAAAACCATCGTTACACCTTTGAAAAAATCTGTTGACTACTTTGGGAACATTAAGAAACCCAGGCTGACCATGGTTAATGAGAAAGTAAAGGAACTAGGTGGCATACCCGTTCATGGCTCTTTGTTTGCAGTAGAAGAAGATGATGGTAGTATTTTTGTTATCCAGATAAGCGGTGACAGCGGGGTTGGCAAATCAGAAATGCTTGCTGCCATGATGCTTAAGTGGATGAAGAAGGATCTTCCGGGCATCCGTTCAATAAAAATGATTGCCGGGGATATGTTTCACCTGTTTCCGGATGAAGAGGGCAACCTGTATGGGATAGGTACAGAAATGGGTGATTTCTCACGTGTTACAGATTTTGATCCTGATTTCATTAAATATTACAATTCCCTTTTCGAAAGCAGTGCAGACAGTAATGTGAATGACCTTAACTCAAGAAGCACTATCAGTGGTTTATGTGATATAAATATGCCTTATAAAATTGATATCATGCTAACTGCTTACAATTTCGCCAGGGAAGAGGCAGGAGTGAAACGATATGCTAATCCTGAGAACTTTTTTCTTTATCGTGATTCACATGGTGAGAGGAAAGAAAAAGCAACCAGCTCTGATAATCCTAATATTTTGCGCACTTTACTTCGTTATTCAGGCGACAGGAATATCGTTGAAGTAATTGACCGGTATGGCAACCATCTTGATAATATTCTGTCATGGGAAAAAGATGAATTTATAGGAGTGCATTACCTGTCATCCTCATATAAGATGATGGATAAGATTGACCTTGAAGATACTGTAAACAAAATATTTATTAATAAATCCTTTATCAGAAAAAACAAGAAATTTATAGTTAGTAAAGTCAGGTTTGACATAATTAAGAACCGGTTTATTGCAGATGCAAAATGTGATGAGGAAAAGAATAATATCTCATTCCCTATTGACCGTGATTTTTTTGGCACATTATTTAAGACCCTTGCCAGTACACCTGCCGGAAATCCCTTTATCGCGGAACCGGGTGAAAGCGAGACAAAAAAACATTTAATTGAGATACTAAAAGGAAGACCTGATGGTACAGGAAAAGGTAAGAAAATTCAGTTAGGTATTCTTTCAACCGATCTTGGCAGGAAAGGAAAAGAGATTACAGGACCCCAAAAAGCAGCTGAAGATGTAAAGACACTGATACGCGAAGTAAGAATTATGAACTCCGACCTTGATAAGAAGAAAAATCATGTTAAGAAGTTAATAGTTGAGTGCTATAAACCCCTGTTCAGGCATCATAAACATAACATGGAAATATGGCGATACAATTTTTATCTTTATCAGCTTGAAGAAATGCGAAAAGCCCGGCTGGTTAGAGTGGATGATATGAAAACTAAAATAGATATGTCAGGATTAACAGGTTTCTATCCTTTACCAAAGAACCATAAATTCAGTCCGTTGCTAATAACACCCAATATCAATATAGAATTAAACGGGTTTAGCGAAACTTACGAACAATTAATGTGGTTGCCTAATAACCAGGAATTTGCTGACCAGTTTTATATTGACTGCAGCAAAGTTTATATCGCCAGGGGCTACAATAAGGACACTATCATCAACAACATAGTTATTCAGCTACTCTTAATGAACGGGTATATTGCTGTTGAAGATCTGACCCGTGGTAAAATAACAGAAAAGGCTAACAGGGAGACAATTGCTGCTACAAAGTTTGCAGCCGTGAAGAAGCTGAAGGAAATCGAATCAAAAAAGACCGGTAGATAGTAATGAAACAATCTGATTCAGTTTTTCCTACTTGGCTGCAATGGCTTCAATCTCAATTTTAACACTTAGAGGCAACTTGGCAACCTCATATGCAGCTCTGGCAGGAGGATCATCAGGGAAGAACTCTTTATAAGCTTTGTTCATTTCTGCAAAATCATTTATATCCTGAAGCATACAGGTTGTTTTCACTATCTCTTTCATTGAATATCCTGCAGCATTTACTATAAAACGGATATTCTTTAAAACCTGTTCAGTCTGTTCAGTTATAGTATCACCCACAAGTTTGCCAGTGTCAGGATTTAGTGGTACCTGACCTGAGATATATAATGTGTCATTTACTTCAACTGCCTGGCTATAAGGGCCAATTGTACCTGGAGCTTTTTTTGTACTAATTACTTTTTTCATACAAGATAATTTAAGAATTGTTATAATAATATTGGTTCTTCAGAATAATGCAAAGTTATCCTGGAATATTCCATTATTCCACTATTCCCCTGTAGAAATATGCTCCTTCCCTGATGAAATGTTTTCGTGCCTCAAATTTTACCCTGTGAAACCCCAGCATAGCTGGGAGCAACGAAGTTGCTGTTTCACAGGGTGAACCCCGATACAGTC
>JADFUQ010000138.1 GCA_015222065.1 Bacteroidota bacterium | reverse complement strand
TTTTCGTACCTCAAATTTTACCCTGTGAAACCCCAGCATAGCTGGGAGCAACAAAGTTGCTGTTTCACAGGGTGAACAGGGCAAGCGTCGCATTTCACCCCGATGAAATAAAAAGGATTTCATGGGGTAAACGTGGCAAGCTTTTGCCTTGACTCTGGTTTCAGGTTTCCTGAAATCTCTTATAATATTTGTTACTACTCTGTAAGATATGTAAATTCACCACCCAAAATATCTCTTCGATGAAAAACAAATTTTTCTTGCTATTAATACCATTAATAATACTCATTATAGTACTTTCCTATTCAGGATGTAATAATCAAAGCAGGGAAGAAACTCCCAACGAATACACCGGTTCTCAAAGCTGCATGAGTTGTCATGAAGAATTTTACGGGCTTTGGGCTAACTCCCATCACGGACTGGCAATGCAACCAATAACTGCATCATTTCTTAAAACTAAGGTTCCTCCTATGGAACAAGATATTCTGATTGAAGGGAAAAAATACCGGATAATAATTGAAGACACCACTCTTATTTGCCTTGAAACAGACGGTAACCAGTCAAACAAGTATACAGCTACCTGGGCACTCGGAGGAAAAAACGTATATTATTTTCTTACACCAATTACTAAAGGACGTTTACAGACACTCCCCCTGGCTTATGATTTGAACGACTCAATCTGGTACGACAATCCCAAAAGTGCAATTCGCCATTTCGCCAATGATATGCCTGATGAAGCGATTAGCTGGAAAGATCATCTCTACACTTTTAATACCACCTGTTATAGCTGCCATGTCAGTCAGCTGGCTACTAATTTCGACATGAATACACTCACCTATAATACTTTATGGGAAGAAACCGGAATTAACTGTGAAACCTGTCATGGACCCTGCAGAGAACATATCCGTGTTTGTGAGGAAGCCGGAGAAGGAATTATACCTGAAGATCTTAAAATAATTATTACAAAAACATTTACTCACGACCAGCATAATTCTTCCTGTGCATCGTGTCATGCTAAGATGAGACCTCTTACTTCATCTTATCCACCGGGAGAAACATTTTTTAACCATTTTGATCTCATTACTCTCGAAAATCCTGATTTTTATCCCGATGGCAGAGATCTGGGGGAAAATTACACACATACCACATGGATGCAAAGTAAATGTGTGCAATCAGGTCAGCTTGACTGCATACATTGTCATACTTCAAGTGGCAGGTATCGTTTTCACGGCACTGTAGCCGTAGGAAACCGGGCTTGTTTACCTTGTCACAAGGAGAATGTCAATAATCCTGAAGCACATACTTTTCATCCTTCTGATAGTGAGGGTAGTCGATGCATAAACTGTCACATGCCTAAAACTAAATTCGGAAGGATGATTAGGAGCGACCACTCCATGAGACCACCAATGCCTTCAGCCACCATCAAATTTGAATCACCCAATGCATGTAATATATGCCATGATGATATGAGTCCTGAATGGGCAGATAAGTTTGTAAGAGAATGGAGAAACCGGGATTACCAAGCACCGGTTCTGTACAATGCCGGTTTAATAAATGCAGCACGTAAACATGACTGGAGTAACCTGGATAAGATGCTTGAAGCTCTGAATAGTAGCCGGATGGATGCTGTATTTACTACCTCTCTGATACGCCTGCTTACGGGTTGTGAATCTGAAGAAAAATGGCCATCTATTGAAAAGAAACTTGATCATAAATCCCCGCTTGTCAGGTCAGCCGCTGCAAATGCCATGATTTCGAATCCCCATTCTGAAGTAATTAAAAAATTGCTCAAGGCAGCAAAAGACAAATACAGGGTAGTCAGACTTGCGGCAGCATCTTCATTATCAGCTGTTCCAATTTATGAATTCACTACTGAGGAAAAACAAATTGTAAACAATGTTCTTGAAGAATATAAAAATTCCCTGGTTACACGGCCTGATGACTGGAGTTCTCATTACAATCTGGGAAACTTTTACCATTACCAGGGGCAGCTTAATAAAGCTATCCTATCATATGAAACTGCCAACAAACTGTACGATCAGGCGCTCGAACCTTTAATAAACAGCAGTATAGCATATTCACAGCTTAATGACCCTGCAAATGCTGAAAGAAGTTTGCAACAAGCGCTTGAGATAGACCCGGAAAGCGAAGCAGCAAATCTGAATATGGGACTTCTGTCTGCAGAAACAGGTAAATCAGATATGGCAATTGAATACCTGGAAAAAGTTCTTGAAATAAATCCTGAATCTGCAGTTTCAGCATATAATCTTAGTATTCTTATAGCCAAAGAAAAACCGGATAAAGCAATCGAATACAGCGGGCAGGCATGGAAATCTAATCCTGACAATCTAAAATACGGATATACCTATGCATTTTTCCTGAATCAGAACGGACAAACTAAACAAGCAACCGGTGAGCTGAAAATAATCCTGAAAAAAGATCCAGGTTATGTAGATGCAATCTTCTTACTTGGGAATATTTATGAAGAATCAGGTTACAAACAAAAAGCCGTTTCTTTATACAAGGAAAGCATGAAATCTGGATCTGTGCCTGCGCAAATTAAAATTCAACTAAATAATAAATTGAATAGTCTGGAACAATCTGGTGATCCAGGTAATAAGTAATATGTAAAAAAATATGATATTATGTTGAAAAATTCAGTAAAAATCATTCTCGCAATATTTTTGTTTGCAGGAAATTCATGTACAAAAAAATCAGAACCGTTTAACGAGTTCAGTCATCATTGGCCGGATAATATCAATCGTACATGGCTTGGTCCGGATTTCTGGGCTAACCGGCTCCAGGATTGGGAGATAAATGATGGCAGGATCAATTGCCTTGTTTCTGACCTGAACAGGAATATCAACCTCCTCACTTGCAGGTTAAGTGAAAACGATGGAGACTTTTCGGTATCTGTTACGACCGGATTAATAAATCCTAAAAATGAATCATCAGATAACAACTGGATAGGCATACGTATCGGTGCAAAAGGGGAATTTGATGATTATCGTGATGATGCAATTTACGGGAAAGGACTAAACCTTGGTGTAACCACTTCAGGCGATCTTTTTATTGGTGAACCTAATGTTAAACACAATGGAAATGCAAAAGCACTAAAGCCATACCTGGAAAAAGGAATAATATTAAGAGCTACAGGAAAACAAAATGGGAATAGCTACGATCTGGTTCTCGAGGCAATCAACCGGGAAACAGGTGAATTACTAACCGGTATCGTAAAAAACGGACTCTCCAAAAATGATATACAGGGAAGTCTTGCCCTGGTAAGTAACTTTCCTGATGCAGAAAAAACCAGGGAAGAATCCAGTTGCTGGTTTGATAACTGGGAAATTTCAGGAAATAAGGTAAAATGCTATCCGGAACGCCGGTTCGGACCTATTCTATTCTCGCAGTACACTCTTACAGATGGAATACTAAAAATGACAGTCCAGTTGCCTCCTGTCTGTAATAAAGACGAAGAAAAAGTTATCCTGGAAATAGAGGAACAAGATGGCAACTGGAAAACTGTTGGAGAATCAGTTATTGACGAATTTTCAAGAACCGCTACTATTAGAGTTGAAAACTGGGATTATTCCTCAGATATCCCCTATCGCCTGTCATTTAAGCTAATTACACAAAACAATGAATTGGAAACCTTTTCCCGTGAAGGAATTATAAGAAAAGAACCTAATGATAAAAATGAAATTGTTGTAGCAGCTTTTACAGGAAACAATGATCTTGGATTCCCTAATAAAGACCTGGTAAAAGCTATTAAGTACCATGATCCCGATCTCCTGTTCTTCTCTGGAGATCAGATATACGAAGGAGTAGCCGGTTTTGGTGTTCAACGTTCACCAGTAAACAAAGCCATGCTTGATTATCTGCGAAAATGGTACATCTATGGCTGGGCATATGGCGATCTGCTTAGAGACAGGCCAACCGTAAGTATCCCTGATGATCACGATATATACCATGGAAATCTCTGGGGTGCAGGAGGGAAAGCAACACCACAGGATTTATCAGGAAGTCCCGCTCAGGATATGGGTGGATATAAAATGCCTGCTGAATGGGTAAAAATGGTAGAAAGGACACAAACCAGTCACCTGCCTGATCCATTTGATCCAACTCCAATAAAACAAGGTATCGGCGTTTATTATACTGAACTTCAGTACGCGGGAATAAGTTTTGCCATTATTGAAGACAGAAAATTTAAGTCCGCACCAGGACCCTTGCTACCTGAAGCAGAGATCGACAATGGCTGGGCACAAAATTGTAACTGGAATGCAGCTACACAGGGAAATGTACAGGGTGCTGTTCTTCTGGGTCAGCGTCAGCTTGATTTTCTTGATCAGTGGGCACAAGATTGGTCCGGTAAAACCTGGATGAAAGTTGTGTTGTCGCAAACAATTTTTGCCAATGTTGCCACACTACCTAAAAGTGAACACCATGACCGCAATGTACCAAAGCTTCGTATCCTTAACGAAGGGGAATATCCTCCTGATGACAGACCTGTTCAGGATATGGATTCAGACGGGTGGCCACAAACAGGAAGGAACAATGCAATTAAGGCAATGAGAAAAGGGTTTGCCCTGCATATTGCCGGTGACCAGCATCTTGGAAGCACAATACAATACGGTGTGGATCAATGGCATGACGGAGGCTTTGCACTTTGTGTTCCGGCAATTTCCAATATCTGGCCACGGAGGTGGTTCCCGGAAGAACCCGGAAAGAACACCAAACCGGGTGCTCCAAAATATACAGGTGATTTTCTGGATGGTTTTGGAAATAGGATAACAGTATATGCTGTCTCAAACCCTGTTTTTACAGGGAAAAAACCATCTAACCTGTATGACCGTGCTACCGGATATGGGATAGTCAGGTTTAATAAAGATACCAGGGATATTACTATCGAATGCTGGCCAAGATTTGTCGATCCGTCAAAACCAGATGCCAGGCAATATAATGACTGGCCCATAATAATAAACCAGCTTGATAATTTCGGAAAGGAAGCCGTTGCTTACATTCCTGAGATCGTTGTCGAAGGAATAACCAATCCTGTTATCCAGATTATTGATGAAACAAATAAAGGAATTGTATATACATTACGGATAAATGGAAACACTTTTCGACCTAAAGTATTTAGGGAAGGAAAATATACAATCAAGATAGGTGATCCTGATAAAAATATGGAAAAAATTCTTAAAGAAGTTGCATCAGTAAGCAAAGATTCTGAAAAACAAATAACTGTAGAATTTTAATATATTATCAACACACAATTTTAATTATTTATCTTTGCTCGTGAGATCCCTGGGCTCACAATGGATCGTGGTTTCAATCAAAGTTTCTTTAAATATCCTGTCTTCAATCTGCGTAGTGATCTCATGAGCATCTTCCAGACTCATGTCTTTTGGTAATACAATATGACAGGTTAATTCTTTATGATTAACATAATCGTGCAAACGCAAATCGTGTATATGAATATCCATTTCCGTAACTGAATCAGCAATTCTTTTTATTTTTTCCATGAGGTCAGGTTTAGCTTTTTCTCCAAGCAGTGAACTGACTGCTTCCTGCATTATCTTATAACCACTATATAAAATCATTACTGATACAGCAAGTCCAAGCACTCCATCTACCCACCAGTATAATCTGCCAAACAGAATACCGATAAGAATAACCAAAGATGAAATAGCATCAGTACGATGATGCCAGCCATCGGCTTTCATCGATTTAAAACCGATCTTCCTGCTAACCCAAAAAGCATACCTGGCAAGCGCTTCTTTCAGCACAACAGATACAATTGTAACAATAATTGCAAAAGTTCCGAAATCGGCCGGTTCATTATGCTTTAACTTTTCAATTGACTCTGCCGCAAAATGAATTGCAACCCATCCTAAAAAAAATGCTATAAAAAGAGTTGAGATAAGCTCAGCTCTGCCATGACCAAAAGGGTGGCGCTTATCAGGTGGTTTTTTTGAAACCTTTACACCAATGAGCACTATAACTGAGCTAACTGAATCAGTTAATGTATGCCATGCATCAGCAATAATTGCAACAGAACCTGAAACAATACCTGCCCACAATTTTAACCCAAAAAGCAGAATATTAACACCAATTGATATCCAGCCTTCAGAAAAAGCAAGCAGATTATTTTTTCTATTTTGAGTTTCATTAAAATACATCTGGCTTTCAGACTTCATTTTTTTTACTTCTTATTTTCTTCTCTTATTTCTTACTTTTGCCTTCTGCCTTCTGCCTTCTGCCTTTTTCTCCATACTCCCTACTTCTTTTCTCATCTTCTCCCCTTCTCATCTTCTCC
>JADFUQ010000137.1 GCA_015222065.1 Bacteroidota bacterium | reverse complement strand
TATTATCCCCGCTTTGGAGGTCGAATCGTTCAAATCTCTTTTTACCAACATGTCAGTAAAAACAGCCCACACATGCAAATCATCTTCCTTAAATATCGTGATACGCCGGTTTCCGTCGACCCTTACATAGGCTATCCCCCGTTCAGGATGTTTTACTTTTATAAAGCCATTACCGTAAACCGTTTCATACCATTTTAACACATCTAATTCGAGATTATCGGAAGATAGCTTTTTGTTCCACGGAGTCCATCCGTTGTAAATAAAACGCACCGGTATTTCAAAAATTTTGCCTTGCACAAATTCCGGATAATAATGCATGATAGCCGGATATTTCAATTCGTCTTTCAATTCATATTCAACCGTCATGTTACTCGGACCTTGTTTGATCAACCCTTCCCGGTTTAACATCCAACAATGCGTATAGAAATCCTTTTCAGGCATCCCGAGGTATAACCCCAGAAACAATGAATCATATCTCACTCCACTTGCCAATTCATGATTCAACCTGCTTTCATATTTTGATCTTGGTGAACATCCGTAAATTATTAATCCGGCAATCAAGACCGGCATGACCCATACAATCTTTATCTTCATAATTTTAAATTAATATTTATAAAACTCTAATTTATCATTGTTTCTTACAACTGCAATTATCCGGCTTCCAAAGATACTCAAAATCTCCAAATCACGCATCTCCCCTTTGGTAAAAAAACCCGATATAACGGAAGGAACAGCGTACCATGTTCCGTCGGTATTCCCCTTTAAATAAAGGCCATAACTCGCATTATAAATTCCTGTTTCCGGTTTGGCTCTATACTGGTTTCCTCCGATAACAATATCACATATTCCATCATCATCGAAATCATCAGCGGCTATAGCATAAACCGGAGAGAACTGGGCTTCTACAGGAAGGAAATTCAGGTGAAAAGACCCCAAACCGGTATTGATCATCACACAACTCTCCAGGAATCGGGCATTTAATTTAACTGCCCGCTGCAACACTTCATTTGGAAAAATATCTTCAATAGTCTGCTCCTTATAATCCTCAAACTTTCTATATTTTTTTTCCAGCGCAGGAATTTGCTTTATCAAATCACCCTTCATCACTACAGGATATGATTTATTTTCATTGTAAGCACAGATTATCTGTTCAACGCTCCCATTCAGATCAAAATCATTCACGTACATGGTTACCGGCTGCTTTGCCGAAGCCTTGAAACGCGAATTCAATCCATGATTGCCCAATACAAAGTCCACGTTTCCGTCTCCATTCAAATCTTTTGCAATAATCACATTCCACCAGCCTTCAGTATTCGATAAACCAAACCGTTCAGATTCGTCTGTAAAGATCCCAAAATCATTGATAAATATCTTTACCGGCATCCAGTCGCCCACTATTACCATGTCCGAATCTCCATCATTGTCTACATCAGCCCATGTCATATCAGTGATCATACCGATTTCCTTCAAACCTGGCGCCATTTTCCCGGATACATTTAAAAAATTACCGTGTCCATCATTTTCCAACAGGTAACCATTTACCGGAACGCCATATAAAAATGGAAACAAACGAATACCCACAAACAAGTCCATATCACCATCATTGTCAAAATCAGCAGGTTGTACACAGGAACTATTCTCATATCTTGTTGTAGGCAACATTTGTTGAGACTTTGAAAATTTTCCCCGTCCGTTATTAATATACATCCGGTCGAGTAATGCTGAAGAACTTAGCGGAAATTCATTTCCACCACTGGTTACATACAGATCAAGATCGCCATCACCATCCGCATCAAAAAACGTACAATCGGTATCTTCCGATATTCTGTCCGCTTCAAACAATGTCACATTTGTTTTTTTGAAATGTGCCTGCTCATACTGTATAAACAAGGCTCCCGGATAATCCTTTGCACCGCAAATATACACATCATCCCGCCCATCGCCGTTTACATCGCCAACAGCCATATGGGGACCTTCATTTGATAACATCTCGAATAACAACCTATCGCGTCCAAAATCCACAAAATCGTTTTCCTTATGTGTAAATTCAAGACCTTTAATCTGTTCCATTTTTTGGAAAACAGACGATGGTTGCTTCTCCGGGATATTTAAACATCTGTTAATCGTTTCTTTTTGATCCAATACTAAAAATTGATTTACTGCCACATCGTGTAAAACAGTACACTTGCCATCAGGCCAGTTCACCACTAAAGAATCAATCCCCTGTGATGCCCCTAGCCCAAAATGAAGCCGGTTATCGACACAGGATTTAAAACCACGCATAGGCACGAGTTCCTGATAATTTATTTTTCCGCCGTAGTAAAGTGTAACACCGGCTCCAATGGCAGCGGTATTTTCTCCGGTACCTTTCAACCTGAGCATAAGAAAATTTGTTTCCGGCTTCCCACGTGTTTCATTTCTATAAACAAAAGAGGGCATATTCACGTTGTTTACAACCAGATCCAAATCCCCATCGTTATCAAGATCACCATAGGCAGCACCATTTGAATGTGAGGGTGTACCGAGACCCCATAAACCGGACAAGTTTGTAAATGTGAGATCCCCGTTATTATGAAAAGCATAATTAGGAATTCTGACCGATGGGATTTTATCGATTATTTTTAAAATGGCATTTTCCTCACTCTTAATTATAGATCGCATGGCGGAAGGATTTGAATAGAAATCAAGATAATCACGGTCCAGCAAATCTTTAAAAATGCCGTTAGCCACGAAAATATCTTTCCATCCGTCGTTGTCCAGATCCAAAATCAATGCTCCCCAACTCCAATCAGTGGCACTCACACCGCTTAACCTTCCGATTTCGCTGAAAGAACCATTGCGGTTATTCAACTGAAGGACATTACGACCGAACTGATGATGGTAGCCGCTGGTCAATTTCTTTTGATATCTTTCCCAGCTTTCAAACAATACTTTTGTTTTCAGCCGCGCATTACCCTCAGCTGTCATCTCTGTTGCAAAGATCTCCGGGTAAGCATCGTTGTTGATATCTGCCATATCCGACCCCATTGCCCCTAAACTAATCTCACCCAATTGGTCCTCAAGCGATTCTGTAAATGTGCCATCTTTATTATTGATATAGATGTAGTCGCGTTCAAAAAAATCATTCGACACATAAATATCCATCCATCCGTCGCGGTTCACATCTCCTACACTCACGCCAAGGCCAAAGCCAATCTTACTTCCATATATACCCGCTTCTTCACTGACATCCTTAAAATATCCACTTTCATTCCGGTACAATTTATTTCCTCCCAGGGTATCACGTACTTGTCGTTGCCCGGGTTTGATGTCAAATTCAGTTACCGATTGAAAGGAATTGTTCAGGAGATAACAATCCAGGTCTCCATCCCTGTCATAATCAAAAAACGATGCATGGGTTGATAATCCGAGATCTGCAATCCCGTATTCAGCGGCTTTTTCTGAAAAGGTCAAATCTCCGTTATTTATAAACAATTCATTGTAACGATGTGTGCCGCCCGGATCTCCGGATTTGCAAACGAAAATATCCAGCCATCCGTCACCATTAACATCTGCAATACTCACACCTGTTGACCAAACATCCGGACAAGCCACCCCTGCCCGTTCCGTAACATCTTCAAATACAAAATTGCCCTTGTTGATATAAAGTTTATTATCTGCAATATTACCGCAGAAATATATGTCGGGCAAACCATCATTGTTAAAATCGCCCAGGCCTACTCCTGCACCATTATAAAAATTCCTGTATGTATAGGTATTATATTCTTCAGTATATTCCACCTGGTTTAAAAAACCAATATGGGTTTTTTCTTCGCCAAGAAGCGAAAACAAAGGGGGCTGAACAAAATCAGACTGTCCTTTATCGCACGAACACACAAAAAGGGATATCAATAGCATTGCGCCAATTGACAAACCTTTAAAGCTATGTTCTAATTTGTGTATCATTAACTAAACTAACTAATATTTCGTCCCTAACGGGACTTAGAATACTGATTATGGCAACTTTGCTATAGATATTTTGTCCCTAACGGGACATATGATTCATGCAAGCCATTTGTTGGAAACTACTGTCAAGTCAAAAGTAAAAAGGCAAAAGTATAATATGCTGATAATATACAAAAACTTATTTGTCTATTTATCGTTAACACACCACTACTATTATCAGAACTGATGAATGATTAGTTCAATATCGTATTATTATACCGTCTATTGTTTTGGAATCCCGTAGGGATGACATATTTATAGAAAGCACCTTAAAACTGTTTGCCAAGTCCCGTCAGGGACGATATATAAAGATTCCTATTATTCTAAAGTTTATGTGCAATATATTTTAGAACAAAGCTAACTTTAAAACTTTGATAATTCATTATAACAAAAAAAGAAAGCAAGCAACTATATAATTGCTTGCTTTCTTTAAAGAATTTGTTCAAATATTATTGCTAATAACCCGGGTTTTGAGTCAGATTCGGGTTAGCTTCTATTTTATCCCTGTGTATGGGGAAAAGAGTTGTATGTGCACCTGTTGCCAATACATCGCCAGGATTGTTGTATGGAAGCACCCATTTATCAACGTCAGTATAGAATCCCCAACGTATCAAATCCTGTCGCCTGTGGTTCTCTGCGAACATCTCACGCCCTATTTCATTGAATAATTCTCCACCGGAAACATTCCCGGCTGCCATATCATAACTCAGCGGACCGTCTAAATCAGTCAGATCGGTAATAATACTTGCCCGTCTTCTGATCTGGTTTACCAATAATAGTGCATCGTCTTCATTGCCCTTGCGCCAAAGAGCTTCTGCTTTCATCAGCAGTACATCGGCATAACGGAATACAGCATAATCATTGCTCATGTCTGGCATACTTCCGATGCCAAATTCCCATTTACCTATTCTTATACCGTCCTGACGAAATGCCTGAGGACCCAATTCCTGGATTTGTGGTAGTCCTGTACCCATATTCCCGAAATTAAGTGGTTCGCCTTCAGGGTCTGAGGTCTCAAATCCAGCGTCCATAACATAACCTCCACCAAGTACGTATTGATAACCGGCAACAAAATTACCCCGTCTCCCTGCCGGGCCATCAGCTGTACCTACATCACCTTTTCGCAAATCTGTGTCATCATACGAGTTATAAAACTCCTCCAGCGTACAAAACCCATTCCACGGCTGGGCGGTCAGGTCATATGTATACTGGCTGCCATAGTGCAATGTCCGCATAACAAGATTAAATCCCGTGAAGAATACCTGGTCATAGGGAATAGCAAAGATAAATTCCTTGGATCCGGAATTATCTACATTGAAATTGGCAAAATAATTGGCTTCCAGTGAATATGCACCCGAGTTGATCACCGCATCACAAGCTGTAATCACTTTGTCCCACTGTGCTGTGCCGGAGTAAACTTCTGCATTCAAGTACAGTTTTGCCAGCAAAGTCTGTCCCGCATAATAATTCATACGGCCATAAGTAGTACCGTCAACAGCTTTTGACAACTTAGGCACAGCTGTTTCCAAATCGCTCACAATAAAATCGTACACATCTTTTCTTGACACTGTTGGAGGCGCAGCCACCGCGCTGGCAAAATCAGTTACAAGCGGCACGTTGCCAAACATATCAATTAATTGCCAGTAAAAGAAACCTCGTACTGTCTCGAGTTCTGCAATAAAAGCATCGGCAGCAGCCTGCTCCACCTGTCCGCTCTCCACCAGGCTCTGAAATTGGTAGATAAGCCGGTTGGCGGTATTTACACCACTAAAACCAAAATTCCATCCACCACTCATTACGCCATCTTCATACGTCCAGGAATGTAAATGGAGCCTTCTCCAGTTACCGCCATCATCCCAGTCCTGTCCCCTGGTAGGCACCACCATCTCATCTGTAGTACAATCCTGTAAGGAAAGCGGATCACCTGCAGCCCAATTCCCGAATTGAGTATATGCAGCACCTAATGCCGATATAAACTCTTCTTCTGATTGGAAGAAATTGTCCGGTGTAACTTCACCATAAAGTTCTTCGTCCAGTTTGGTACATGACTGATTAAAAGCAGCCACGATAAACATAATCATTATAACTCTTATAAGAAATACTGATTTTTTCATTTTATTTATTTCTTTTGTTTTCATATCTTATTCATTTTCAGGATTAAAAACCAATGTTTACACCAAAAGATACCGATCTGGTCCTAAACCAGGTATTCCTTCTGTCGACACCTGATACAAGCGGATTATTATATGTTCCCTGATCCAGAGCATTATCTGCATATCTCGGGTTCGGATCCACACCGTCATAACCGGTAATGTAGAATAAATTGTTACCAGATACATATACCCTGATCTTTCTGAATCCCGAACTTTCAGGCAAATTGAAGTTATAGCCTAAACTCAGATTATCAAGAGAAACAAAAGAAGCATCTTCAATATGAAAATCCGATAATACACCCGAAGAGTTGTTCATAAGAGTACCACCTGGGCTTCTCATATCCGTTGCCGTTTTAGGCAAGTTATATGATCCGACCATCATTGGCACTTCATAAAAAGCACGATAGGTATTGTTGAGGTCATGCCCGAGAACTCCACGGAAGAAGATATTCATATCCCAGTTTTTATAAGTAAAATCATTGCCAAATCCAAATAGAAAGTCCGGCAAACCGTTTCCAACCACCTGCCGGTCATTGGCATCAATAGTTCCATCAGGAACTCCATCTGGCCCGCTAATATCTTCAAAGATCAGATTGCCGCCTTCATCAATTTCCTTGTAAACCAATGAATACAACTGACCAATCGGCTCACCTTCTTCTACTATTACTAATGGTACTTGATTTTGCCCGGGTGAACCCATGTTACCCAGAGTTTGTACACCATAAATCAGCTCCTCACCTTGATAAGTGCCGGAGAGGCTAACCAGTGTGTTCTCAATACTGTAGGAAGGTGTAAAAGTTAAGCTATAAGAGAAATCTGTTTCCTCAACGGCATTCCAGGTAACAGCCATCTCCAAACCGCTGCTTTTTATTTCCCCAAGGTTCAACCATGCCCTATCATAAAGGTTTGGTGGAACCGGCACTTCATACTCGAACAACAGATCGGTTGAGGTCCTGGTATAGAAATCAAATGAACCAAAGAACTTAGAGTTTAAGAATGAAAAATCAAATCCAATATCTATTTCAGATTTCTTTTCCCAACCAAGATCTTCATTCGCGTTACTTACCGGTGCATAACCGGGAACAAAAACTCCGTTATAGAAGAAATTGCCTCCGGGACCCAGGCGAAGCAATGACAGATAACTATCTGCCGGCTGGTTTCCCGTCACACCATAATTAACCCGGAATTTGAGGTTATCAATAGAACTGGCATTTATAAATTTGGCTAATTCCACCCCTCCACCAACAGCTGGAAACAAACCCCACTGGTTTTCTACACCAAACCGGGATGATCCTTCATATCTGGCACTGGCAGTCAAAAACCAGATACTGTTGACATTCAGGTTGACACGTCCAAAAAATGCGATCAGTTTGTTTGAGTTTTTATAACTCTCTACGGTGCCAAGCCCATTCAAAAAATCAAGGCCAGCTTCCAGGTTGTTGTAGGTAAAAGCGTCTGTAATAAAATCACCTCCCCTGGCGTGAAAACCTTCGTATATATAATCCTGGTAAGAATAACCACCTAATGCGCTGAGGTTCACCGAAGAAACAATATCACCATTCCAATGTGCGGTCGTTTCAAAAAGTTGATTGTAAGCATTTTCCTGACGCCTTTCAGCCATACCATTCCTGTTCATTCCTTCAAAATAACTGTTCTTATCATAATACTGGCCCCTCGAAAAACTTTCACTCTGGATGGAATAAAAAGCGTCAAGGATCAACCCGTTGATGATTTCATAGGAACCTTTTACTGCAAGATTCAACCGTTTATCCGTCCCTTCATTAATATTTTGCTCCAGGATCTGAACAGGGTTATAATAATCGAATAAAACCTGGTTAAAATATCCATCATAAATGTCATATGCCGCATCATCACTTCTTACAGGAGCCGTCGGATTGTAAATGGTGGCATAACGAAATGCATCTGTAAAACCGTATTGTGATTCCCTGCGTGTAGCACCAAGATTGAAATTTATGGTAAACCGGTCATTCAATGCCTTTTGTGTGAGATTAAGCCTTGCGTTAAGCTGATTGAATCCGGAATTAAGCATAATACCATCAGCATCACGGTAATTGAATGAAGCCCGGTAAGTCGTTTTATCAGTTCCTCCTGACATGGAAATATTGTGTACTTGTGACATGGCATTCTGTGTCGTTTCCTTAAACCAGTCAGTACTTTCTCCAAAGTCAGTTCCCAAACCTGTGTCGGTTGACAATGCCCTCCATTCATCTGCAGTCATCACATTTACCGTTTTGGCAACCATCTCAGACGTAACATAACTATTATAGTCGATGTAGGAAGTGCCTTTTCTACCCTTCTTGGTCGTTACAATAATCACACCACTCGAACCTCTTGTTCCATATATAGCTGCAGCAGAACCATCCTTTAGCACGTCCATGGATTCAATATCGTTTGGATCCACATTATCGAGAGACGCACCAATTACACCATCAATAACCACTAATGGCTGGGTATTGGCTCCAATGGTACTCAAACCCCTCAAGCGTATGTTAAACCCTTCGTTCGGGTTGCCGCCGGGTTTAGTCATAGATAAACCGGACACCTTACCTTGGATCAATTGTACAGGATTGTTAACATAGCCCCGGTTGAACTCATCAGATTTTACACTGGTAATGGAACTGGTAATCTCTTTTTTCTTCTGTGTACCATAACCGATAGTAATAATCTCTTCTAAGGCAATGCCGCCCGGCATTAAAGTGACATTGATTACTGTACGTCCGGCAATTTCCACTTCCTGGGTTTCCAACCCAATAAAAGAGAAGACGAGAATGTCGGCTCCTTCCGGAGGTGTAAAACTGAACACGCCGTCTGCATTGGTAACGGTACCTGCTGTTGTACCTTTTACCAAGACATTTACTCCTGGCAGGGTCATTCCGGTATCATCGGTAACCGTGCCGGATACTTCTTGGGCTAAGACAAAGATCGGCATAAAGAAAAGTGCTGAAAACAGCATAACTTTGCCAATCCTTTTTTTAATTTTTTCCATAGACTTATAAATTTTTGTTTCGGGTTAAGAGAAATTGAGGTAAAGATAGAAAAAAAAAGGAATATTCAAAGCATATTTAATTATAAAACAATAATTTACCGCAATCGTTTCCGCAAACGTTTGAAATAGAAGTTTTGTAAATACTACAACAAAAAAGATAGAGTTTTTAATAATCAAATGCTTCAATTTGTTATATTGAAATTATAGTAACGGGAGAATTAGGGATTATTATCAGAAAGGATTATATTTAGAGGGAATAT
>JADFUQ010000136.1 GCA_015222065.1 Bacteroidota bacterium | reverse complement strand
GATTGCATGACTATCGTGAGGTGTGGCGTGCCATGGCTGAGGGACTGGCTGACGGGGCAAATGGTGTGGACAACCAGGATGGGGAAGCCGATTACAGCAATGTATTAATTTCATTCCACCCGCGTAAATGGGCGCCTAATTCCTCCGAATGGTTTCATAACGAAGTCTGGTTGGCATTCAATTCAATCCAGGATACACCTTATGATCAGGTAGTATCTATACCACACGACTACAATCTCATACCGGTCAAACCAACCTTTTTGTTCGAGGGACGATATGAAGGAGCCACCAGTGCTTGGGCGGTTCGTTACCAGGCGTATCAGACAGTCCTTGCCGGTGGGTTTGGGAATACATACGGTTCTGAAATATATAGTTTCCCTTCTACCTGGAGGGAATTGGCTATATTGCCGGGTGCCAGTCAAATGGCCCATCTCTATACTGTTGCCCGTGGGATATGGACAGATGCCCAATTCCTCGACCGGATGCCTGATCAGGTACTGATCATAGGTGATCAGGGCGACACAAAAGGTGATGGCATGACTGTTGGAGATGGCGATGGGGGGCCTACTTCCGGAAAGAAAGCTATTGCTACCTCTGATCGCGTTACCGCTATGCGCGGAGGTAATGGGGAATGGGCTATGGTCTATAGCGCAAATGGTCGCGATATATCACTTGACCTGACCCGTCTTTACTCTGGTAATATGGATGTTTATTGGTTTAATCCCCGTAATGGCATGTGGAGGGTAAATGATAAAGAGTTTAGTAAACCAACTCCCTTTCTTACCGGTCTTATAACAGGAAGTGGAAATAATGTTTTTGAGGCTCCAGGTATTCCCGGTCCTGGTAATGACTGGGTGCTTATTTTGAAATAGAGTTACAATGTACTACCTATGAGAAAAAAACAAAAGTTACTTGTATTTAATTCATTAAAAAGACATACAGGAAATGAAAAGAACGGTTATAGTTTTGCTATGGATTATTATTAGTATATATAATTCAGTTGCACAAGAAAAAAAATGTCAAATCCATTCTGATCTTCCCGGAGGAAATATTATTATCGGGAAAATGAGTAATGATACTATCTGGTTAAAACCTGATTTGCGGGATACTAAGGGCAATTGGTTTTATTGGTATTTTAAAATTACAGGAATATCCGGTAGAACAATTTATTTTCAGTTTACAAAACAAGATGTCTTTACTAAATATGGTCCTGCTTATAGTATTAATAATGACAATAACTGGAAATGGTATGGTGAAAATTCGTATGCTCATAATGGATTTAAATATACTTTCTCAAAAAAAGACACCTGTGCGTATTTTAGTATGGCTTTTCCATATACACAAAAAAACCTATATACATTTTTAAATAATTTAAGAAATAAAGACTTACTGAAAATAGATACGCTGTGTTTCACAAAAAACAACAGGGCTGTTGAAGAAATATACATATTGCCATCTCATGACCCCCAATACAGAGTATTAATTACTTCAAGGCATCATGCATGTGAGATGGCAGCCAATTATGTAATAGAAGGCATTACTCAAAGCATTACAAATGAAACGGATCTGCAGTTTTTAAGAGATTACGTGGAATTTCGGATTATTCCTTTTGTAGATAAAGATGGGGTTGAAGATGGAGATCAGGGGAAAAATCGCAAACCACGGGACCATAATAGAGACTATGGAGATAATTCGATATACCAATCAGTAAAAGCAATTAAAAGTACAATTCCCGGGTGGTCGGAAGGAATATTAAAAATAGCTCTTGATATTCATTGTCCCTGGATAAAAGGAGGTAATAGTGAGAATATCTATCTGGTTGGAAGCGAAAATAAAGTTAATGAGCAACAACAAATTTTATTTTCAGACTTATTGGAGAAGAATTGCACCGGTGAATTGAATTTTTACAGGAAATATTTTATGTGTTTTGGAAAAGCATGGAATACAAATAAAAATTATCATGAAGGTATCTCATTTAAACGTTGGGCGACTACAATTGAAGGAATAGCTTTATCCACGAGTATGGAATTCCCCTATGCTAATGTTTCCGGGGCTCCGGTTACAAAGGATGGGGCAAGGGCTTTCGGGAAAGCCATTGCTTATTCTATGATGGATTATTTGAAATTATTGGATGAATAAATTCATTAATAGAATGAAGCTAATATATTTCTTAATAAGTTTATTTTCATTAATGTTAACTTAAAAACTTTAATATAGATTTAAACCTTATGATTGGGTTTAAACCCAAATGAACTCCTTTTCCCCCAATGAGATGTTAAATTACAACGGACATATTAGGGGGAGGGAGGTTCATTATTAAGGCTAAATAATCTTAAAAAAGCTCTAATGCAAAGGAAAAGATTTCAAGTGAATAAGTCTTATTGGGCAATATATATTTTATTGTTTACAATAAGCCTGCCGGGGTGCCAGAATATTAACAGGATTGAGAAAGAAAAGGCAATACCTGCATTAATAGGTGCAAAAGAAGTCCCCTATTCCGAAATTGGGGAAAGTAAAATTATCGGGTCACCTTTAGGAGCCTACAGAGAAATAGGTAATAACAGGTTTGACAGGGTAGCATACCTGTTTGAAACGAAACATGTAGGGGATTTGATTAAGCTCACACTTACCCTGCCGGACGATAAGGTTAGAAGTGCTGAAGTATTTCTGATCCCTGAATATCTTAATATAGAGGACCAATACGGCCATTCTGTGAATGCGCTGGGTAGCGGATACCTGACCGGGCGCTGCTGGCCAATCAGTGGAGAAATGATCACGCAGTCGTTTTATTTTCATGTTCCCTTAAGCAGGAAATTTGCTATAGTTATTATGACTTCGGAGAATGGAGCTCCTGCCGCTTTTGCTTCGATGAAATTGGAGAAGATCGGTTTGACTAAAAATATCTCTCCATTTCTATCCGAAACTAAACTGCCAAATCGCAGGAAGCTTGGCAATTATTGGGAAGACCCGGTACTGACAACTAATTTTGGGGAAATGTATCCGGCAACAACAGAGACGTTCCAGAAGGCTCTGGACAGGAGTGTGGCCTATTTTCACCGTACTGGTCAAAATACGTTGATCTACCCGGTGGTGTGGTATATGTCTTCGCTGTATCAACCTTCTATGGAATTCTCAGATGTATGGTATAAGCGTGAGCATCCGGAGGATTACGATAAGATGATGGCGAAAACCTATAGTAAAGCAGGGATAGAATTCTGGCCGAGCATACGCAATTGGACACTTCCATCGGTAAAGCCATTGATGAAGAACCCCGAAGATATCCGTTCCGGAAAAGTGAATGATTATGTCAATGCAGTGACCTCAGATGGACAAGTGAGAATAATCGACAAAAAACAATGGCACAAATCTCCTCAGGTGAATGCGTTTCATCCACGGGTAAGCGAAGCGATGAAGAATCTGGTATCAGAAATAATGGACAGGATAGGCGATGAGCCAAGTGTCCCGGGGATCGCCTTATTTAATACTGTGCATTCCTGTCACGGGTTGGGTACAGTTGACCAAAGCTATGATGATTATACATTAAAATTATTTTCACAGGAAACTGGTATATCGCTTCCTTTGCCGCCGTCAAAACCGGAAGAACGTTTTTTTGCCTGGTATACCTGGCTGAAGAAGGAACACTGGGATGAATGGATAGAGTGGCGGAAAGAAAAGCAGACCGAAATTTTTTATGAACTGGCCGGCATTGTGGCTACTAAAAAGCCGGGCGCTAAATTGCAGGTTATGGTAAAGTATCCATCACCAACTATGTATGTCGGGGAAACGGTGAATGATTTAAATGCCTATTTTAATGAGATTGGCATTGACCTGGAAGCACTGGCACGCAATAAAGACATTGTTATATCACGGCTCTGCCGCGCTTCCAATTATCAGCGTATGTTACGGACAGCACGGGAAGATTCGCCGGAGATGAAACACATATTTAGCCGGGAGAAGCTGAATTTCAGCAAGGACTGGCAAAAACCATTTATAGGAAAAACTGACGGGTCGGTGATCCAGTATTCCTATTTTGAGGCAGATCTGAAAAAGCTAAACCAGCCGAAGTTGAGACTTCCGGAAGACTGGCGAGATGGAGAGATGGACTGGCATGTTACGCCTCCCAAAGGTGCAGGGCGGAATGCCCTGGAATATATTGCCAGGTCGGTTGGTTTATACGATGCGTTATTTGTTGCCCATGGAGGTTTTAATCTTGGGGCACAGGGAATGGAAGATGTGCTTCAACCTTTCGCTGCAGTTTTTACTTCACTGCCGGCAGAACATTTTGAGACAGTTTATGATAAAGACGGCGTTGTTTTGCGAAGCCTGGTCTCTGAAGGAAAACGTTGGACATATCTGGTTAACGCGTCGGAATATCCGCGAAAAGTCAGCATAGAATTTACCGGTAAAGGGAAACTACAACGATTGGGATTGATTTCGAAAATTCAGAAGGTGTCTTCTTCCTGCATTTTTACACTAACGATTGAACCTTATGATATTGTAGCATGGAAAGGAGCAACCGGGCTTGAACCAGTATCCACGCGTGTTCATAAGCAAGGAAATGAGGTAAAGAAATCAAAGTCTGGTCCCAATGTTCTTGTAATATTGTCTGATCAATGGAGGGCAAGTGCTTTTGGCCACCGGGGCAACCCGGATGTGAAAACACCCAATATTGATAAACTGGCAGCAGAAGGAGTAGAATTTACTAATGCAGTATCAGGAATACCTGTCTGTAGTCCATTCAGGGCAACTCTTATGACAGGACAAAGACCATTGACAAATGGAGTTTTCATGAATGATGTTTTGCTCGACACCAATGCTGTCTCTTTGGCAAAAATTATGGCAAAAGCAGGTTACCAGACAGCCTACATCGGGAAATGGCATCTTAATGGCCACGGGCGTAGTTCTTTTATCCCGAAAGGTAACCGTAGACAGGGCTTTCAATATTGGAAAGTATTGGATTGCACCCATAATTATAATCATTCTATTTACTATGTCGATACACCCGATACGCTAATTTGGGAAGGATATGATGCAATTGCACAGACAAAAGATGCCCAAAAATACATTATGGACCATGTTAATGATGAAAAACCTTTTATTCTATTTCTGTCCTGGGGGCCCCCTCATGGCCCATATCATACGGCACCGCAGAAATACAAGGATCTTTATCATCCTGCAAAAATTCAGTTGAGGCCTAATGTTCCTGAAGATCTGCAGGAAAAAGTTAAAAAAGATCTTTCGGGTTATTATGCTCATTGTACTGCTTTAGACGATATGGTTGGACTACTTAGGCAAACATTACAAGAAACCGGATTAGATGAAAATACGATTATTTTGTTTGTTTCGGATCATGGAGACTTATTAGGTTCACATGGCTATTATAAAAAGCAACAACCTTATGATGAATCAATCAGGATTCCGATGATTTATTTTATTCCTGAATCTCAGAGCGGGAAAGCAAGAAAACTTGATGCGTTAATTAATGCAGAAGATATTATGCCCACTTTACTTGGCTTGACCTCAATTGAAATACCAAAGACCGTGGAAGGTATTGATTACAGCTCCTATCTTAAAGGTGGAGCAAATCCGGGCGACACTGTTACCATAATCTCTTGTCCCCAACCATTTGGGCAATGGGCAAGAAAGAATTGTGGCAAAGAGTTCAGGGGTTTGCGATCTGCCAGATATACTTTTACCCGGGATTTGAATGGACCGTGGCAATTGTTTGATAATAAAAAGGACCCATACCAATTACATAATTTAATCGGGGAATATGGTTATGATGAATTGATAAATTCTTTTAACAGCCTGCTTGATCAAAAATTAAAAGAAACACATGATCAATTTCTTCCTGGCAAAGAATATACAGAAAAATGGGGATATCAATTGGATGAAACTGAAACCGTTCCATATACAAACTAAAATATCTTGTTTTTTGCTATCTGATCTGATTAGATGATGTACTAACTAAAATTAAAATAAACAAATATGGCAAGATTAATATTATATATTTATTCAGTGCTGATTGGAATAATTATTACTTCAACATTTAGCTGCTCTTATCAGCAAGAAAATTACCCTGAAGGAGCAATTACTGATTTTGCCACACTGAAAAATGAGTTTAAACAACCTTCACGAGATTATGGAACTGTTCCTTTTTTTGTATGGAACAGCAAGATTACCCGTAAGGAGATTGATGAAAAAATGAAGGACTTTAAGGATGCCGGATGTGGCAGCGTAATTGTACATCCGCGTCCTGGTCTGATCACAGAATATCTTTCCGATAAATGGTTTGATTTATTCCGCTATACCGTAGATAAAGGGAAAGAACTTGATATGAACGTGTGGATATATGATGAAAATTCGTATCCAAGCGGGTTTGCCGGGGGGCATGTGCCTGCTCAAATGCCTGAATCATATAACCAGGGGCAGGGATTACAACCACTTGACACCAATATGATCCCTCGTGATTATGAAGATTATTATCTAATCCTGCAAAAAGAAAACGGGAAATACACGGATATTACAAATATTGCTGATAAAAAGTATGGCAAAAAAGGTGATTATACCATCTTCTCCAAAACTTTTTACAGGAAGTCAGACTGGTACGGGGGATTCTCTTATGTTGATTTACTTTATCCCGGGGTTACGCAGAAGTTTATTGAAATAACAATGACCGGTTATGAAAAAGTTGCAGGAGATGAATTTGGAGAAATAGTTTCAGGTGTGTTTACAGATGAACCGTATATTGAATCTTCCGGGGGAATTCGTTGGACACCTGATCTTTTTGATGTTTTCAAAAACCGTTGGGGATATGATTTGAAATTGAATCTTCCTTCCCTTTATAAAGAGGTTGGAGACTGGAAGAGAATACGTCATAATTATACTCAGACTTTATTGCAACTTTTTATTGACAGATGGGCAAAACCAACATACGAGTATTGCAGTAAAGAAGGATTGATTTCTACAGGTCATTACTGGGAACATTCCTGGCCTTCTATGCAAAAGGGTGGTGACAATATGGCTATGTATGCTTACAAGCAGGTTCCTGGTATAGATATGTTGTTTAACCAGTTCAATGAAGAATCTCCAAGTGCTCAATTTGGTAACATTCGGGCAGTAAAAGAACTTGCCAGTGTTGCCAATCAACTAGGATGGCACCGCACTCTTAGTGAAACATATGGCGGCGGCGGTTGGGAGTTGACCTTTAAAGATATGAAACGGCTTGGTGATTGGGAATACGTTTTAGGAGTTAACCTTATGAACCAGCACCTTTCTCTTTTTACTTTAGCCGGCGCCAGGAAATACGATTACCCGCCTTCATTTTCATATCACACACCTTGGTGGAAGAGTTACAAATATCTGAATAACTATTATGCCCGTTTATCTCTTGCGCTTTCTTCGGGAAAACAGAAAAACGATATTTTAATTATCGAACCGACCACCACTGCCTGGCTATATGATTCCTACATAAGAGATTCGTGCAACAAGCAATTAAGCATAATTGGAAAAACCTTTCAGAAATTTGTTACAAAACTCGAAAAAAACCAGACTGAGTATGATCTGGGCTCTGAGGATATTATTAAGAACCATGGTTTCATTGATAAGGCCAGGCTGATTGTAGGGCAATGCAGCTATTCCAAAGTAGTGATTCCTCCATTAACTGAAACACTTAACAAATCTACATTTCAGTTATTAAAACAATTTGCCGCTAACGGCGGAAAAATAATATCGTTTTCTTCCCCGACTCTCATAGACGGAGGCCAAAGCCGGGAAGTAATTGATTTTTTTCAGCAAAATAATATTATTCACCTGCAGGAACTGACGGGTAAAGTACTTTCCGGCCATTTTCAAACTCCCGATTTGAAAATTGAGAATGTTAAGGGTGGTGATTTGTATCACCACCGCAGGAGGATTGAGAATGGACAGATTATTTTTCTTGCTAATTCGAGTATGATTAGTACCTCTTCGGGATCGTTAACTATAAATGGTAAAGACGCTGTTTTACTGAATGCTTTTTCAGGTGAAATTGTTGATTATAATGAAGTAGCAGAAGGGAAAAATATCCGGTTATCATTTTCATTACCTCCTGCTGAAAGCCTTTTGTTATATATCTCCGGTACCAGGCTTAATGGCTATAAATTGCCTGTAGATACGGATAAGCTTATTCCTGTTGCAGTAAAATCAGATATAATTGTAAAACGTGAGGAAGAAAACGTGTTGACGATTGATTTCTGCGACTTGCAAATTACGGGAAAAACAGAAAAGGATATGCATGTTTATGATGCAACACAAAAGGTATTTACAGAAAATGGTTTTAAGAATGGGAATCCATGGAATCATGCTGTTCAGTATAAAACATCAATACTAGACCGTGCTGATTTTGCAAATAATAGCGGTTTTACAGCTACATATCGTTTTTATATTGACGGAGAATTTGACTTCTCAAAGATAAAAACAGTAGTTGAACGGCCTCAATTGTGGACAGTTTCTATAAATGGGCACGATGTAATACCTGAGACCGGGAAATGGTGGCTCGACCGTTCTTTTGGTGTATTCCCTATTGATAAATGGATTAAG
>JADFUQ010000135.1 GCA_015222065.1 Bacteroidota bacterium | reverse complement strand
CGATCAACCGTAACTGAAACACGATATTCAGGTATTGCTTCAATTTTAATAATATCAGCCACCTTTTCGCCTTTGAATTTCGGCCATTTTTCAAAATAAATTTTTGCATTTTTATATAATGGAGTTACCTGAAGGTTGATACTGCTTCCTAATACACCAGGTGCAAAACGCTTTAACCCGATTTCCCAACGGGTCCCATTGTAAAAATTATCAGAAATTGATTCTCCCCTAAGAGTTGCCCTGCCAACATCGCCCTCGTAATAAATATGCAGAAACAAATCATTTATACCCTCTAATGCATTTTCAGGGATTTGAACAGACCACTCCTGCGCTTCGCTTTCCAAAAACAGTTTTTCAATTTCCAATAAAACATCTTTCTTCTGCCTGTGAACAGAATATCTGGTCATAATCCCATCACTTGAACGAGATAATTCTTTAGAGTCAGCAGAAAGTATTTTACCTGGCGCAGGGAATACAGAAAACGATAGTTTTTCAACATCTGTCCCAAAGATTATCAACTCCTTCTTATTAAAAACAAGATTGGCACCGGCAAGAAAAACCCTTTCTTTTCCCCATAGTTTTTCTTTCCATAGATGTTCTGCCTGTTCCTGAGAAAGGGTCACCAAATCAACCCTGTATCCTTCCTTTGTTTCAATTTGTATTACACAGTCAGTTCCAGTCTTCAGCTCAAAAACAAGAGTCTTGTCACCTGAATGATCAACATTGCCTCCATTAACGCTAATGCTTTTAATAGTCTCTGACTCAAAGCAATACTCTGATGTTACTCCATCAGGCTCAAAGAAAAAATATGTATCAACATTTTGGTTATTTATTTTGCATACCAATTGAGAAGTTGAATATTTCAGCAATGTGCCATGTAAAGAGAGATTGAACGGTAAAATAAAATATTTTCCCTTTTTCAGTGTGAAAGCCGAATTAGGCAGGCTGAGTGTTTGATTTTTGCTTATTAGTTCTATTTTAAAATTCGTAATTTCCCGTAGCTCGGTATTCCGATGATAATTATTTATAAACAGGAACCCAGATTCATCTTTAACCCGTGCAGCAAAACGCAGGGTTTCCACATCATTCCTGTCAGATGGCATTTTTTCCGGTAACGCTAATCTCATTGGGGCCAGCACATCACCAAAATCATTTAAAAACAGATGCAGTATTTTTAACTTATGATATGAATCTGAGATCTGCCCGAATTCTCTGATTGGTGCCTGAAAATCATACGAGATAACCGGATATTCCAGGCTGTCAGGACGTCCCATTGTTTCTTGCATTGTAGTGAGTTTACCAACAGGATGTGAGCCACCATGGAACATGTAATACCCTATCAGGTTTGTTCCGTTACCCACCTGAACCATAGCGAGCGACCCGATATCGTCAGCACTGATTATAGGGCGACGATGATAAGTAACCTGTATTCCACCTCCTGTCTCACAGGCTGCAAACGGATAACGTGAGAAATCAGCATTTTCATCAAGTGGAGGTTTGTCAAGGTCAGGTCTGGCCTTTTCATAATCAAAGAAAAAATAGCATAAGCAGGGATCACGCTTTTCTGTATGCATATCCCAGGGAGCAGCAGGATACCCGCCAAATACAGGGATCACTTCATCTTCAGGGATTGGTGAACCGGCCCAGCCGGTTTCCGTGTAAAGAGGAACCTTAATACCCAGCTCAATTGCCATCTTTTTCAAAATTCGAATATGCTCTGCTCCTCCGGATAGCCAGGGCCGGTATTCATTCTCAAGCTGAATACCTATTACAGGTCCTCCATCTTTGTAAAGCAATCCTTTTAACTGGTTTGAAATTTGAAAATAAAATTCACGGACATATGAAAAATAAACAGGGTCATTGGTTCTTAAATAAGATTTACCCCATAACCAGTCAGGGAAACCTCCATTGCGACATTCTCCATGGGCAAAGGGCCCTATCCTGGTGAAGACATAGATATCATGTTTGCCACACAATTCAATAAAAGAACGGAGGTTTTTGTCACCGGACCAGTCCCATTCTCCTTCAATTTCTTCATGATGAATCCAGAAGACATAAGTTGCAATAATGTTTATGCCATTGGCTTTCATCTTCAGTATTTCACTCTCCCAATATTCATGAGGGAATCTGGAAAAATGTATTTCGCCCATTACAGGTAAAACCGGTTTTCCATCAATTGTGATGTAAAGGCTGTTAGCATTTATTTCTTGTCCGTCCGGGTTCTCCCCCCCCATTTTCAGATGTCCTGATAGAATTTCAGTGGGGATATTTCCGGTGTCTAAGTGATAGATTGTCGGCGGTGCAAGCTTTGTGCATTTTATCAACAAAAAAACAGAAAACAACAAAAAGATAGCTGCAATTATTATGACATTTCTTTCCATTGATTAAATCTCCTTTTTAACGGACAATAAAAGTAGTTAGTAACCGGATATTTGCCGCCGAGCTTCCGGTCATAATTTCAAACTCGCCCGACTCAACTACAAATGTATATTTTTTTTTAAAAGCTCCAAATCTTCGGGTACAAGTATATATGCAGCCACTTTTTCCTCGCTGAGATGCAGGTAAATTTTACGGAATTTTCTTAAATATTTCACAGTGATGGAAACAGTACGTTTCATGTTTCATTCATTCCTTTTAATAGTATTAATCGATCACCCGGAAAATCCTTCCGGTGTGGGAATTTGTGCAAGATACCTGATATCGATCTTTACGGCCAGCGAACTATAATTACATCATCAAACCTGCCTCGTTGATCAGCGGAAAGTGTAATGATTTGCTTATTGCCGGAAATTCGGAGGGGCAAATCTTCACCGGTTCGCAGCAGTTTAGCCGAGACCGGCTTTTCGGTGATGTTCAACTCTATCGGGCCCTGGTTACCAGGCAGAACATGCAGATACCATGTTTTTTCACGGCTGGTTATCATAACATTACTCATGGCTTGATTGGGTGAAGGGCCAACATCCAGTAGGGCTTCACCGCTATGGCTAAGCCAGGAACTCAGATCATTAGTGAGGTTATAAAACTGCGGCGGCATCGTACCGTCAGGAGCAGGGCCAATATTCATCAAAAAGTTGCCGCCCCAACTACGTATTCTAACCAGTCGTTCCAGGACTTTTTCAGTCGGCCAAAAATTGTCTTTGCATTTGGGGTCAAGTGCGCTGTAACCCCAATGTCCGTAAATAGAGATGCAATTCTCCCACCAGCCTTTGGGAGGTCCATCGGGCAGGTCTACCTCAGGCGTCTGAAAATCTCCCAGATAATCCCCCCAGCGGGGATTGATGACAATACCGGGCTGAAGACTGCGAATCCACGCATAAACCTGTGCTCCACGATGATCCTTAATTTCCGGCCAATTGATGCCGTCAAACCACAAAACATCGATTTTACCGTAACAAGTCAATAATTCATAAAGCTGGCCGATCGTATAGGCAAAAAACTTTTCCCAGTTCTGTCTATTCTTTTTGTGGCCGGTGACTGGCGGACGTTTGCCGCGAAGATTGTAATCGAATTTGTAATCTGATATCGGATAGCCAGGGAAATGCCAATCCGCCGGGGAAAAGTAGAATCCTACCTTCACACCGTTTCTACGACAAGCATCCACATAAGGTTTGAGCAGGTCGCGTCCGTTCATATATTGTCGGGTACTCATGTTACCGTACTTTGTCGGCCAGAGAGCATAGCCGTCGTGGTGTTTGGTGGTAAGCACGGCGTATGTCATACCTGCGTATTTTGCCGCTTTGATCCATTTGTCAGGATCGTAATTCTGCGGGTTGAATTCCTTTGCCAGGGAATAGTATTTCATCCCTTCATATTGGGGTACATAGCCGTAGGGGTAATCCTTGATCATTGCCCAGGACGGTTGTATGCCTGCGACACTGTGAATGCCCCAGTGCATGAACAGACCAAAGCCAGCTTTTGGAAACCACTGAGCGTCCGGGTGCGGATTTGGAAAGGGCAGCTTGGGCGTTTCCTGCGAATCGAGCAGCTTGCGGGCCATCGCCCAAGTCTCTGGGTCAACTTGATATGGATACTCGTTTGTAGTTTGCGAACAATCCCAATCATCAGATCGAAAGGATGACACAAGCAAACCATTTGTTCCAATAACCCTGATAATTAAATCTCCGTCCGGGACTGTGCCGAAATCGACCAGCGGTAGGATAATAATGCTGTCGGGGTTGGACACGCACTGTTTAGTGGTACCGGTACCTGGGAAGTCATCAGAGATGATTGGAGTGTGGTTTTGGGCAAATAAATTACCAAACATAAGTCCAACAATAAAAAGTGAAATTTGTGTTTTTTTATACATGATTAAATCTCCTATTTTCATGATATAATTTTGTCCACCTACTTTATGATCCATTTCCAATAAGATCCTGAATTCGCCTCATCGCATCAGCAGGCTGACATTGCGGTATAATCCGGACATTATCTCCTGTCGGGGAGAAAAGAAACAAGGCTTCAGATGAGGACAACGAGTGCTGCCCGGCATCTAATTATTCAGCGCCACCATATAAGGCTTACATCCAACCAATATTAATGTATTTGAAAATCTTCTGATATATTCCATTGATTTAAGAAAGATATTGACCCTTTGTTATTAATTAATCGGTTGACAATATCGCCATGCTGGTATTTAAAGAATATATTGTTCATAGTTAGGTTATTTATCTTTCCATGATTATTCAAAAAATTGATACTCCCACTGCATTTGTAGACTAATTTAGCATTTGTTATCAATATATTATCAATGACGACTCCTGCCTCTATTGAAATTTCGTCAGACATAACCAACCCTTCTATCCTATGGTAATCTCTGATAGTAATGTTTGAAATATAGCAAGGGCCTTCAATCCAGATTTGGGAGGACTTTTCTAAACCTGTAATTGACTTTGAGCAGAAAACCCTTTCAATTGAGATGTCGCTGAATGAACCTTCCTCCCCTGGGTGTGCATTGTAATTTGTAAATGCAATAACATTAAATTTGTAACTGCCAAAAATGTTTGATATTTTCACCTTTTCAATCGGCGACCCACAGGATAGCAGCCGAATAGCCCTATATCCTTTATTTGACCAGATTCCATCAACATGGATATCTGTTATTGGGCCGCGGCTCATTTCAAAGATACCAGCATCGTCTGCATTTAGGGCAAGAAGGTCGGCATTTGTAAGTAGGTGCTTGCACGCCCTTTCAGCCAGCTTTATGACTGCATTTTGGTCGGCAATTATTGTCTGGCCTGAGTGCAGCCTTAATGTATTTGTTAATTTGTAATACTTTGGGGACTTCGGGAGGTATATAGCCGATGCTCCTGCGTCTAAAAGCGATTGGATGCCTTTTGTGTCATCATTAAACTCATCCCCAATGACTCCAGGGCAATTTAGTGCATTTATAGTGGAAACCTGCCCATCCTTTTTTAAAGGGACTTTATTGCCCTCTCCCTGGCTCGCTGCCGCAATATAAACCAAGGCAAAAATTGATATTTTAATAAAATTTTTCATTTTAAAGATGTAAACTACTCTTTGCTATTGGCACAGGGTAGTTCACAAAAATTCTTTACTCATTTATCATTGGTATTTCAAATGCAGCTATCTTTGAAACCACTGGGCAGCCTAATGCATTTTTGATTTTCAACCTAATCATATCTGTGGTGCAGTAATCAAAACGGATGATTTTCTTATAGCCAATGGTGGAACCGTTTGCAACTTCTTTCCATTGTTCATCCTCAAAAATATCTATGGAAAAGTCCGTTACGCGCTGGCCTAAGCGGATATACTCCTGAAGTATCATACAATTAAATGTTTTAGGCTCATCCAACTGAAATTCAACTGTTGCACTTTTCTCCTGATCATCTGTTGCCCAATATGTGGCTGGATCATCATCTATGAGATTCACTGGCTGATACTTTCTGCCTCGAACATTACTGGCCTTAACCGTGCAACCTTTTAGCAGATCTTTTGAATATGCTTTATCCAGATACTCTTTGAATTCTATAAGCCGGATAGAATCTGTCTCATGTATCTGTCCTGTTCTGTCAGGAGGGATATTCAGATTCAATGAGGTTCCATTTCCAACCGAGTGGAAATAGATGTCCAATAGTTGTTCAAGTGACTTTACCTTTTCATCTTCTTGTTCATGGTAAAACCATCCGGGGCGAATGGAAACATCGGTTTCGGCAGGTATCCAAAATTCACCGTTCATGGTTCCGGTCTCACCAATCCAGTATTTGCAGGTACCGGCATAAGCCTTAGTAAATCCTTTATTGGGTATAGGTGTGTAAGTAGCCCAACAGGAATCCTTGGCATGCCCGTGTTCATTTCCGACCCAGCGGATATCAGGGCCGGCATCACTGAACATACAAGCCCCGGGTTGATACTTCCTCACAATTGCCATTGTCGTATCCCAGGCATAATAATTGGCACGATCAATAAACCTGTTTTCGTTGGTTCCGCCATAATATCCATCTCCGCCATTTGCTCCGTCAAACCATACTTCAAATATATCTCCATAGTTTGTCATCAACTCCGTCAACTGGTTTCTATAATAAGAGATATACAGGGAGTTACCGTATTCGGCATGGTTCCTGTCCCATGGAGAAAGGTATATTCCAAACTTTATATCATATTTTTTGCAAGCATCGGATATTTCTTTAACAACATCTCCTTTTCCGTTTCTCCATTTAGAATTAAGTACAGAGTGTTGTGTATATTCAGAGGGCCAGAGGCAAAATCCATCGTGATGCTTTGCGGTCAGAATTGCTCCTTTAAAGCCTGCTTTTGACAATGTCCCAATAATTTGCTCCGCATCAAAGTTGGTTGGATTAAAAACATCAGGACTTTCATCGCCAAAGCCCCATTCTTTATCGGTAAAAGTATTGGTGGTAAAATGCAGAAAAGCATAGATCTCAAGATTATGCCATTGAAGCTGCCTTTCCGACGGAATTACTCCATAAGGTTTTGGCGGAGCAATTTGCTTATTATTTGTACATGATAATAAAATATTGACTAATAATAAAATGTATACGATTTTTAAGATATTGCTATTCATAATTCATCTGTTTATTTTTAATTTTTTATTTAATATCCTGAATTCGCTTCAGCGCATCCGCAGGTTGACATTGAGGCACAATCCGGACATTATCTCCTACCGGGGAGAAAAGAGACAAGGCTTCGGATGGGGATAATGAACGTTGTCCAGCATCTAATGGATTCAATATCAGAACCGTACATGCATCCAATGCACGAACTACCTCCGGAAGGTCAAAAAACCGTAATGCATCCGGTAAAAAAGCTGCCGATGGCCAGGTATAGTTTTCATCTTCCGCCAAAGATTGAAAACCGGCAAGCGATGACCAACAGACGATCCCTCCGATCTCTTCCTGGCATACCGCACCGGCTAACAGAGCCACCACTCCTCCAAGTCCATGTCCTACCAGGATGATGTTACCGGGATCCACGTTTTTTTCCCGGATCAGGTATTGAACCAGGTTCGCCGTACAGCGCGACTGTATAGCAAGGATTCCGTCTCCCAGGGCACAGGACAGATACGCCGTAAACTGGTCCATACTACCCCAGCCAACCAGTGCATACGGAGTCAAAGCCGGAAGGCTGTTTCCCCATCCTGGCAAGTCGGGCACAAGAACCGTGTGATGAACAACATTGGTATCCCTCTCGAACATCTGCGATAATTGCGCTGCTGACCCCCACGATTCCAATGCTTTTTGACGCCCCAGTTCCTCAATGTACACGATCCATTTCCCATTTTCGGACAAATAGCTTTCCACCGGTCTGAGCAGCGTGGCCGGAATATCAAGCTGCTCCGTAGTGAACAGCACCTCATGGTAGTTCTGGGTCCATAGTTGGAACGGTGCCGATTGTTCCCATTTGCCTTTATACGTTGGTGTACCTATCACACGCTGTATAGCCTGCCGGACGGCCTCTCTCTCAGGCTGCGGATCGCGGTGAGATTGCAGATCACGTGAAATAGTCCGGTTCAGGGTAAACATATTCTCTTCCGGTGCGGGAAAACATTTAAGCATTTCATAATCGAGCATGGTGAATTCATCAGGATCAAGGTGTGGCACTGTGCGTTCCGGCTGCCCGCGCACCCAACGGTTCATCAAGGAAACAAATTGCTCCACCTGAGTCAGAGTATAGGCATGCCCGCTTTCATCCTCGAAGAAGCGAAAACGATCCTCATATCCCGCTTCTGTAAAGCACTCACTCACGCTTTGGGCCAATGCCCGTGACCAATCTATCAGGAACACCTCGTCCTGTTTCCCGGCCATGTAAAGCGTGGGTGTAGGAATGCCCGCAAGCAATATGTCTATCTCGCCCACTCCCGCTGCGATGCGACCCGACCATAAGGACTCTGGACACGCAGCATATGCATCTCCCACAGGATGATCAGCCATGGAGGTAATACAGCAACTCGGCCCCTGACATGCGATCCGTGAATCAAAAAGGGTTGCGAACAATGTTGTTTGTCCGCCACCGCTTACTCCGGTCATGCCCACACCACGATCCATGTCCACATCCCCACGGGTTTCGAGATAGTCAATGCAGCGCAAGGCATCAAGGACAAAATAGCGCTGGGAAGAGTAACCTGTCAGAAACGTGCGCACACCATCATAGAAATGATTGTTACCGGGTTTCTTTTCCGAAGCCTGACCCGGCGGATCGAAAAGCACGGCAACATAACCGAGTTTGGCAAAGGCCTGTGCGGGAATCTGATAGTTCCCGTATTGCTTGCCACTGTGTCCCACCGGGATCACCACCGCGGGAAACGGACCCTCGCCATACGGGACAAATACCGAAGCATTCACCTCCCAACCCGGGAAAGATTCAAAAAGCACGTTCTCAATCCGGCAATGTTGAGTCTCATATGTGCTGACAAGGCGAGTGTTCAGATGGCCACCATCTTTTCCGAACGGCATATCACCAAAAGATTCCCTGATATGTTGCCGAACAGATTCACAATAAGCTTCCCAATCGCCCTGGTGAAACGCCCTTTCCCTTCTCACATCTGCATCACTCAGACTTTTTAAACTGCGGTCGATAAGGTGATCGGTCAGCATTGACCGCAGGTCATTGGTGGCCGGAATTGGATTCGGTATCTTTGGATGTACCACCTTGTCTTCTTTTCTAACTAAAGTACAACCGATATTAAAGATCATCAATGCCACCAATATAGCACAGACTTTACTCCAAATTTTTAATTTTCTTTTCATTTTATCGCGCCTTTTTGTTTCCATATAAAATAAAAGCTTTATTGACACAGGTATCCTCTGCCGAGCTACCGATCATAATAAACAGGAATATCCT
>JADFUQ010000134.1 GCA_015222065.1 Bacteroidota bacterium | reverse complement strand
TCGATATTTTAAAAATGGAATTGTTTATTTATTTGATATTATGCACTTTATGCAAATTATTGTTTTTGTAACTAATTAAGATAGAAGTATTTATTTCATCTGCGAAACGTCAGTTAATTATTTATGTTTCGCACTTGTCAATACATGAATATACAGTCGTTAAGATGAATAATGAACAAGGATTACCTTCGGTGAGATCGCCCCGATAGCTATTGGGGCTAAGTTAACGAATGACGAATTTTGAAGTTTATATTAATCCATGATTATTTCTAAAATCTAAAATCGGTGTTCCTTGTTCGATATTTATTATTTAAATGGTGAATTTTAACGTTTTAATCTATATTACAATATTCCAAGATGACTAAGTATTATCCAGAAGGGGCATTACTATTGCTATTCCTGGTTTCTTTTCTGGTAGTATCATGCCGGCAGGAGGGAGCAACGGATGTAACTGAACCGGGCACGTTTACTTCAGGTGTTGAAGGTCCTGCTGTTGACCATGAAGGGAATTTGTATGCTGTGAATTATGAAAAGCAAGGTACCATAGGAAAAATATTTATTGACGGTCATTCGGAATTGTTCGTTGAATTGCCTGAGAGAAGCATTGGTAACGGGATCAGGTTTGATAACCGGGGAAATATGTATGTGGCGGATTATACCGGGCATAATATATTGAAAGTTGATATGGATACCCGGGAAGTTTCAGTTTTCGCACATCAACCCGTTATGAACCAACCTAATGATCTGGCGATTGATGGGAAAGGCCGTTTATATGCAAGCGATCCTAACTGGAGCGATTCCACAGGGATGCTATGGCGAATTGATCCGGACGGATCTGTGCATCTGCTTGAAAAAAATATGGGAACAACAAATGGGGTGGAGGTTAGTGCAGATGAAAAACATTTGTATGTTAATGAAAGTATTCAGCGTAAAATCTGGGTTTATAATCTTGATACTTCAGGAAATATAAGCAACAAGAGGTTGTTCTTTCAGTTTGAAAATCATGGTCTTGATGGTATGCGTTGTGATATAAATGGGAACCTGTATGTTACCCGTTTTGGAAAAGGAACAATTGTTATTCTGTCACCGGAAGGAGTGGTCCTGAAAGAGATAATACTGCAGGGTAAGAATGTTACCAACATTGCTTTCGGCGGACCAGATGGTAAATCCTGTTTTGTAACTGTTGCCGACCGTGGTTGTATTGAAACATTCCGGGTAAAAGTGCCAGGCAGAGCTTATGATCTGATATTGGGAAGTAATGATCCGGAAAGCACAGAACATCCAAATATCATCCTTTTTTTGGTTGATGATATGGGCTGGACAGATACTTCTGTTCCTTTTTGGACAGATTCTACACAAAACAACAAGTATCAAAAAACACCACAGATGGAGCGGCTGGCGGCTGCAGGTATGAAGTTTACAAATGCTTACGCAGCAAGCCCGGTTTGTTCCCCAACAAGAACCAGTTTGCTCACCGGCAAAAATCCTGCAAGGTCGCGAATCACTAACTGGATACCCGGCGGGGGAAACCATCCGGCAGAAAACCAGAAATATCTGATCCCGGAATGGAACGTTAGAGGTTTACATAGAACCGATATTTTATTACCCAAAATACTTAAGGAAAACGGTTACAATACAGCTTTTATCGGCAAAGCCCATTTTGGTAAAGAGGGAACTGAAGGCGCCGATCCTCATAACCTTGGGTTTGATATAAGTATAGCCGGAAACCACAGGGGAAGTCCGGGAAGCTATTATGTTCCTTATGGAGATGCAAAGAGAGATTCGCAAATGATCGATCTGCACGAATATTTTTCTGACAGTCTGTATCTTAATGAGGCCCTGACCTATAAAGCCCTTCGTCTGATCGAAAAATTAAACATGGATCCTACGAGACCTTTTTTTCTGGATATATCGCACTATGCGGTGCATACACCTATCCAGGGACATCCCGGCCTTGTGGAAAAATTCCGGGAAGAAGGTAAACAAGAAACTCAGGCGCAATATGCTTCTATGATCGAAAGTGTGGATTGGAGCCTGGGAAAGATCATGAAAAAGCTGGAAGAAGAAAATATTGCCGGTAAAACTGTTATTTTATTCATGTCAGATAACGGTGGTCTGGTTTCCCATCAAGGACCGCCCACAACCAACTATCCATTAAGCAGCGGAAAAGGATCAAGTCGCGAAGGAGGATATCGTGTACCGATGATAGTTTATTGGCCTGGTGTGGTTGAACCCGGAACTGTTTGCCATGAACCGGTTATCAGTGATGATTTTTTTCCCACAATCCTGCATATTGCCGGTATCATAAATGCTGATAAGTACAATGAAAATATTGACGGTAAAGACCTTACACCGCTTCTTAAACAAACGGATGATTTTATACGAAACAATCCGCTCGTATGGCATTACCCTCATTATTGGGGATGGAAAGGATTACGGGAGACAGATCCAACAATTAAACCATTTAGTGCTATACGCAATGGTGACTGGAAACTGATATATGGTTATGAGAAAGGGCGGGTGGAATTGTACAATTTAAAAAATGATATTGGTGAAAAGAAAAATTTACTGGAACAGAATCGGGAGAAAGCAGATGAATTATGCAGAGAATTACGGGAATATCTTATTTCCGTAAAAGCTCAAACTCCGGTTGACAGGGAAACATTGAAACCGGTTCCATATCCCTCTGTTTTAGAAAATGGCAAAAAAAATGAATAACGTTAATAACAGGCTCTGTTATGATATATACAGCTAATAAACTTTTACAAAGCAATAGGAATTTTCAGATACCGCCCCTTTTCCTTTTTCTGCTTATTACACCGGATATTAAATCCCAGAACATTGATTCTCTTCTGAATAATAAGCGGGTATATCAAACAGAAAATATTGGCCGGTATCCACCTCCAAAAATTGACGGATTGCTTGATGATGAAATATGGAGTCTGGGGGAGTGGCAAAGTAATTTCACTCAACAGCAACCTCATGGAGGTTCAAAAGCTAGTGAAACCACATACATAAAGGTATTGTATGACCGGTCCAACCTTTTTGTTGCTATTATTTGTCATGATAAGGAACCGGATAAGATAAGGGATATCTTCGGTAACCGTGATGGATATACTGGTGACATGACAGGAATTGCCATTGATAGTTACTTTGATAAAAGAACTGCATTTGAATTCTGTTTGAGTGCAGCCGGACAGAAAATGGATGTTAAACACATTGGAGATACTCAATTTGATATTAACTGGGATGCGGTTTGGGATGGAGCTACCTCCAGGAATGATACAGGATGGATTGCTGAAATGAAAATCCCCTTCAGCCAGATACGATATACAAACCGGGAAGAGCATGTATGGGGAATGCATGTTTGGCGGGGAATATCGAGGAAACATGAATATGTTAACTGGCAGTATATCCCAAGGGAAGCTCCTGCGATGGTTTACCTTTTTGGTGAATTGAAGGGAGTGAAAAATATAAGAAATTCCCGACAGGTAGAATTCCTGCCATATGCACTGAGTTCACTTGCTAAATTTCAGGAAAAAGAAAACGCTGATCCCTTTAAATTAAACGGAGGTATTGACGCGAAAGTGGGGATTAGCAGTGACTATACACTTGATCTTTCGATAAATCCTGATTTTGGGCAGGTGGAAGCAGATCCGTCCGTTTTAAACCTCACTTCTTTTGAAACGTTCTTTGAGGAGAAAAGACCATTCTTCCTGGAAGGGAATGAAATATTTGATTATGAAATGGATGGAGATATTCCATACTATTCAAGGAGAATAGGTAGTGCTCCTTTTTTTCCCGAAAAATATCATTCCTGGGAGATTTCAGAAATCCCTGACCGGACCACGATTCTCGGTTCTGTAAAACTGACCGGTAAAAGTAAGAAGGGATTGTCTGTAGGATTTGTAAATGGGCTAACAACCGAGGCATTTGGTAAAGCAACAAATGAGATGGGACTGGAGAAAGAAATACGGGTTGCGCCTGCGAGTAATTATATGGCTTCACGAATAAAAAGAGAGTTCCGGGAGGGGAATACCATTGTAGGAGGAGTATTCAGCTTTGTGAACAGGATTTCAGAAGATTCGGTAAGTAGTGAGCTGCTTCCTTCAAATGTCATCAGCGGGGGTTTCGATTTGCTTCATCACTGGAAAAACCGGAATTATTTTCTGGAAGTAAAAACTATTGCAAGTCAATTAAACGGCTCGCCGGCAGTAATACTCAAAAAGCAAATGGCACATAACCACAGGTTTCAACGGCCCGATGCAGATTATATTGAAGTGGACAGTCTTGCGGAGCACTTATCAGGCCATGGAGGTCTTATAAGTGCAGGAAAAAAAGGAGGAAATTGGAATTTCAACCTGCAGGGGCAATACCGGAGTCCGGGTCTCAACCTGAACGATATGGGATATATCAGGCAGTCTGATTTTTTCGGACAGCGATTTGAAATATCATACGATATGAATGAACCTAAGAAGTGGATCAGGAACTATACCCTTCAGCTTCACCAGGAGGTACTATGGAGTTTTGGTGGTGAGAATACCGGGAATCAGATTGGCGTCAATTTCAAATCCATAAACAACAAGCTCTGGAGATTCAATCTGAATTTGCGTTATGACTTTTCGCATCTTGATATCCGGGAATTGAGAGGAGGACCGGCCCTGCGGAATGATGGACAACACAGTATAGAAATATCAGTTGTATCTAACAGCTCCAAGGATATTTATGCCGGTATTGGATTCCATCATACAGCATTTGGTATGAAGAATGCCAGTCAGGATTTTCTACAATTGAGCGTAACCTGGCTTCCCATAAAAAAACTTAAAATCAGTGGTTCTGCAGATCTGGATCAACGCCGGTACCACCAGCAATATGTGACAACCATTTCCGGGAATACAACCAACGAATATATTGTAGGGAATATAGATCGCCATACCACATCATTCACTTTCAGGAGTGAGTTATTTTTAACTCCCGAACTATCTCTCCAGTATTATGGAAGTCCTTATTATTCTGTTGGTAAATACGATTCCTTCCGACGGGTGGATCAGGCATCATCAAAGGATATAAATAAGCGTTTGGAATACCTGGATGTCAGCTATGATGTTACATCGGGTAATTATGCCTTCGATATAAATTCAGAAACTTTGAGTTTCAGAAATCCCGATTTCAGTTTCATGCAATTCAGATCAAACCTGGTATTCCGGTGGGAGTATAAACTGGGATCCACATTATATGTAGTATGGTCTCACGACCGTTCCGGATGGGAATCAGTTTATAATCCGGTAAGGGATATCGCCGGCGATCTGTTCGGTATAAAGGGCAACAATGTATTTATGGTAAAGCTTAATTTCTGGTTTTCTGTTTAACTACTGAATTTACTTTTCCCAGCTTACAATACCGGTTATCAGTAATGATTTTTTCCCAACAATCCTGCATATTGCCAATATCATAAATGCTGATATATACAATAAAAATGAATAACGTTATTAACCTAAACCTGAAGACAAAAAAATATGCATAGAACTGGTATGCGATAGTCTATGCAAAACTTACCTGATCCAGGCTCAGGTTCTGATGAGCTATAGACAGCAGGCTTCGTGTACTAACCCCATAGGGACATGCTTCTTCACAAAAACCCTGGCATTCTTTGCAGACATCTGCATTATTACCCGGAATGTTTGCATAAAGTTGCATGGCTTCTTTTTCTAGTTTTTTATTCTGGAAATAGTAATTATACCGCATAATGGAATTCACAGGCAGATGGTGAGGGCATGCTTTTTCGCACTCATTACATCCAATACGGCAGTTTAATGTTCCAAAATGTTCTGTGTAATTCTCCAGGAGGGATGCCTGTGTTGGCTGTAATGTTTTTCCTGATAGCTTAAGATATGGATTAATAGCAGTGAGGTTAGGGATATCCAGGCAAACAGTATGTGCCTGCGGATTCGACAGGACAAACAACGTGGCAGCATCGATTAGTTCTTCCTCTGT
>JADFUQ010000133.1 GCA_015222065.1 Bacteroidota bacterium | reverse complement strand
TGCAAATGCTCAGATTAAATTCGGCGTAAAAGGCGGTGTCAATTCATCAACCATTAAAATGGATGATATTATTACTGTGACACAGGGGATTGAAGAATATTCTCTGGAAGGACTAAAGACTGCCAGTGTGGGATTCCATGCAGGCCTTATGACACGGGTAACTTTTTTTGGAGTTTTTATTCAGCCGGAATTATACTTTTCATCTACCGGGGGTGAAGTGGAAGTTACGAATATACTTCCGAATGTTACCAGTATTAAGACAATGGAATTCAAGAAACTGGATATACCTGTTTTGGTTGGCTTTAAATTTGGACCTGCACGGATAAATGCCGGTCCTGTAGCCAGTATAATAATTGACAGTAAGGCTGATCTTATTGAAACAGCAGGTTATGAAGAAAAACTAAAGGGAGCATCTTTTGGATACCAGGCTGGTGTGGGCCTTGATATTTTAAATACCATTTCGCTTGATGTACGGTACGAAGGCAACCTCAGTAAACTTGGAGATGGTGTAAATATTGGAGGAGAGGATTTTGAGTTTGATTCAAGGAACCCGCAGTTCATTTTCAGTCTGGGAATCTTTTTCTAAACTTTTAACAATATATATTGATAAAAGAGGGACTCTGGTCCCTTTTTTTTATGCTATTAATGCTTATAACAGAATCATTAATTGAGTTTTAGTCGCCCTTTGGTTATTGCTGGTAATAATCAATAGTGTGGTCGTAAAAAAAAATAGGAAGCTATCCTGGTTTTTTCTAACTTTAGTATTCTATTAATTCAAAAAAAGATGATCACTGCCATTCATTGGGATGTCCTATTGAGTAATGTTGCTCTGGTAATCACTATCCTTTACGGTGGGTCTATCTTGTTTACTGTCTTTATGGTTATCCTTGAGAACCGTGATCCTGTAAAGACCATTTCCTGGGGTTTATTCATTATTCTTATTCCGGTGATTGGAATTATCGGATATCTTATTTTTGGACAAAATTACAGAAAAGTAAAAATCTTTTCCCGGAAAGAGTTGGTAGACCTGGAAAGGATAAGCAGTTTAAGCAGGGATCAGGTAAATGAATTGCCTCGTCAAAAGTTCCTGAAAAACAAAAAGATCAATGAAAAAAGGAATATTATGACGTTGTTATTAAATAACAGCAAAGCACTCCTTACTCAATATAATAAAGTAAATATTCTTATTAATGGAGAAGAAACATTTGATTCTATTATCAATGCTCTCAATATAGCTAAAGACCATATTCATATGGAATTTTATCGATGGGAATCTGATAATATTGGGAACAGGATTAAGGATGTTCTTGTTAAGAAAGCCAGAGAAGGAGTGAAAATACGTATTATTTATGATGATGTTGGAAGTTGGAAAATAAGTAAAATGTATCTAAAGGAACTTAAAAAAGAAGGCATTAAAACTTATGCCTTTATGCCGGTAAGATTTCCTTACCTTACCAGCAAGGCAAATTTCAGAAATCATCGCAAAATAATTGTTGTGGATGGAAAAATAGGTTTTGTCGGTGGATTTAATATTGCAGACAAGTACATTCATGGAGATCCGAAAGTGGGTTTCTGGCGCGATTCTCATTTAAGACTGGAAGGGGAAAGCGTACATTCACTTCAGATGATCTTTCTTGTTGACTGGTATTTTATTTCGAGGTTAATTATTGGTCATCAACCCAGATATTTTCCAAATCATAAGGTTAATGAGGAATGTCTGATACAGATCACCTCCAGTGGTCCAGACTCTGATTGGTCAAGTATAATGCAGGCCTATTTTGCAGCTATCAGTACAGCCAAAGAGAATATTTTTATTTCTACACCATATTTTTCCCCCAATCCAAGTATTCTCACTGCTCTTAAAACAGCTTCCCTAAGTGGTGTTGATGTTAGAATTATTTTACCTGCACGTTCCGATTCAACAATTGCTTACTGGAACTCAATCTCATACATAGGGGAAATGCTTGATGCAGGAATCCGGGTTTACCTTTATGAGAAAGGTTTTATTCACGCTAAAATAATTATGGTCGACAGGGTTTTCTCTTCTATTGGATCTGCAAATGTTGATTATCGAAGTTTTGACCTCAACTTTGAAGTTAATGCCTTAATATACAATGAAACACATACAATAAGCCTGGAGAATGATTTTCGCAGAGATCTTGAAAACAGCCATCTGATAATCCCCGGGGAGTGGAAAAAGCGACCCTTAAAGCAAAAGATTTCTGCATCACTTGCCCGAATTCTTGGACCACTTTATTAAATAAGTTTGTTATGAGACGGATTCCTTAACCTAATTAACTTTTTTTAACACTTTTTTATCATTTTTTGTTATTAATATTTTGCATCTACGAATATATTCGTATATATTTGTTACGAAATCTTTCGTAATTCAAACAATATGAAACAAAATAACATTATCAGGCCAACTGAAGCAGAACTTAAGATACTGCAAATACTATGGATATCAGGACCATCCACTGTACGGTATGTGAATGATATTCTAAATGAAAAAAAGGATGTTGGTTATACCACAACTCTTAAGATAATGCAAATTATGACAAAGAAAGGTTTTGTTGAAAGAAATAAAGAGAAGAGAACACATATATATAAAGTTGTTATTAGTGAAAAAGAAACGAAGAATCTATTAATGAATAAATTTCTTGACACAACTTTTGGAGGATCGGCTGCAAAACTCGTAATGCAAGCACTTGGTAATCATAAAACACACAAAGAGGAATTAAAGAAAATCAAAGATCTTATTAAAAAAATTGAAGAAAACGAATAATGATCGTACCGGACTTAATACCTGAAAGAATAATTCAAATTTTTGGGAAAGTTTTACTTCACTCAATTTGGGAGATAGGTCTTGCTGCGTTTATTTTATTGATTGTTCTTGCCTTATTAAGAAATCACTCAGCCAGGTTAAAATATAATTTTGCACTTAGCATACTGTTTATTAGTTTGCTAGGACTTGCATATACATTTTTGCTGGTTTCAAGAGATGGAAGAGGTATTGATGATGTTGGGCTAGACAGGATATCTGCTGAAGAAATAACCCTTGACATATCTTCGGACAGAAACCCGGATAAAAATATTCTTGAGACCCGGGCAACGGTAGGGAATCACATCCAAAGTTTATTTCAATTATATGAAAGAAACACGAATTTAATTGTATTCATTTGGTTTACCGGTATTTTTCTTTTCAGTCTTAGAACTACAGGAGGATTAGTTATTATTTCAAGGCTAAAAAGAAGGGGTACAACAGTGCCATCGAACAAATGGGTGAGTAGATTCGTGGATTTATCCTGCAAAATTAATATCCATCGAAAAATCAAAGTATTAATATCAACAAGGGTGAAAACCCCTATGGTTATTGGTTTTATAAAACCCGTAATTCTTGTTCCAATTAGTATTATAACCCATCTTCCTGTTGAACAGGTTGATGCAATTATTGCACACGAACTTGCTCATATTAAAAGGAATGACTACCTGATTAACCTTATCCAAACACTTTTTGAGATATTATTCTTTTACCATCCCTGTGTTTGGTGGATATCGTATGTTATCAGGAAAGAACGTGAAAATTGTTGTGACGATGTTGCGGTATCAATATGCGGAGGATCATCGATTTATATTAATGCACTTAAAAATCTGGAAGAAATGAAAACAAAAAAAGTTTTGTATGCAGCTGCTTTTACAGGAAAAAAGTTCCATCTGTACGAGAGAATGAAACGGTTAGTTTCACACCCCAGGAATAGTAATATTTCCGGACGTATCACCTCAGTGATACTTGTTTTTGCAGTGGCTCTGATTATAATATTGAATGTAAGAGCATCAATGCTTGTCAATACAGTGGACGGAAACATAGCTAATCCCATAATTAGCCATAAACAAGTTTTAACGGACAATAATAAAATATATCAGTCAGGGATGATTATTTCACAACCTGTAATGGAAATTGAAAGTTCAGCTTCAATTATTAAGAACCTTAAACAAACCCAACTGTATAGTTACCAGGATGACACTCTTAAAATTACAAAAGAGGAGTATGCAGAGATAAAAGCAGAATTAAAAGCAATTATGGAAGAGATGAAAAGTGCAATGAAGGAGATAGAGGAGATTGATATTGAACAAATCAGGGAAGAGATAATGAGAGCAGCGAAGGAAATAAGGGAGATTGATATGGAAAAAATCCGTGAGGAGATGAAGAAAGCATCGGAAGAAATGAAAGAGGTAGATATGGAAAAAATTCATAAAGAGATTGAAAAATCGGAGATAGAAATGCAAAAAGCAATGACTGAATTCAACGTTATGCACAAAGACCAATTTAAACAAGAAATGGCACATGCACAACAGGAGATGAAGCGTGCAATGGATTATATGAAATCAGAGGAATTTCAAAAGAATATCGAAAATGCAAAAGAACAATTTCAACAAAGCCTGGTTCATTTTGACTCTATTCGAAATTCTGAAGAATGGCAGGAGGCAATGAATGAAGTAAAGCATGCCATGCATGAATTTAATGAGAAGAGGAGTGAAGTATTTCAGGAATACATGGAGACTATGAGTGAAGTTATGCACGAACAGAATGAAATTCTACATGAAATTATGGAAGAGGAATTTGAGAATATTCATGAAGATTTTGAAGAAATTCAGGAACAGGATGAAAAGGAAGCTTTAAGCGAAATAGAAGAAGAAAGAGAGTTAACAGAAAAACGGGAACAAATCGAATTAAAAAAGCAGAAGGAACATGTGATGAAGAAAGAAAGAATGTTGAAAGAGGAGAAGCTTAGACCCGAAAAGGTTAAGGAAGAAAAATTTCAAAAGGTTATTAAATCAGAGCTGGTTAAAGATAAATTGGTGAATGGTACTGCATCTTTTAAATACAGACTTACTGCTAAAAAACTTTTCATAAATGGAAAAAAGCAATCTAAAAAGGTTTTTAATAAATATTCAGGCTTACACAAAGAAAATAATATTAAGCTCGACAAGAATGGTGAATACCATTTTTCCGGAAACTGAGAACACTTTCCCAAGTTGATTTTATCAATTTGTAAAACAACTAGGGTACTTTCTCTTTTAGTCTCAGGTTATATCTGCCACCTTTGATAATCCAGCAAATAGTATCACACTGGTCAGTAACACGATGAGTTTTAATTCTATCCCCATCAACAGCAAAAACCGAATCATTACCAGCCTTATATTCAGCTTTAACAGAATAATAATGGTTCAATGGAACTTCTATATAGACTGTTTTCTCAGAGACAGTATCTCTTATTCTTACCCGGCCGGCTTCTATTCTGTCCCTGTAAATTGCTATTGGAACCTCAGGGTTTTCATCATTTATAGTTAAATGAATTATTAGTTCACCACTATCAGGCTTAATACGATAGCAATCAGAACAATTTACTTCAAGAAAGCTAAAATTTTCATCACAAGAAAATATAAAATTTACCATTATCGGAAGTAAAACCATAAAAAACAGTGGAATTTTCTTTTTCATACTCAATTTTTAACTATTCAGTGCCTTTAGTTTTAAATGTCTATGACTAATTTTTGAGGTTAATCTCATTATACTTTGCATTTTTAAGTCGACAATCTTCAGTCGGCAGTCGGCAATCAAAAGACCGGGCTATTTATACTTTTCAGAATTTTAAATCATGTGATTAAGTATAAGTTATAATTGTTTGACTGCTATTTACTTTCTTGCCGACTGATTACTATTTATTTATTAATCAATACCATTCAAGTACTTTATCCTGGAGTTCTTTTTTATGCAGATTAAGGTTTACAGAAATCCCTAGGTTTATCCAATGCGAATTTATTGGCTTAATACCAGTATTAAAGAACTCATACCCAACATTAAATCTAAACAACTCATGACCCCAGCAAATACCAAAACCGGGGACAATCTTTGTTATAGACTTTGCTTTTTTATCTGATCCGGGATATTTTCCACCAAATGAATAAACAATTTTGCCATATAAATAAAGATCAACAGATGCTCCGGAAGGAAGGTCTGAAAGATGTAGATATTTATTAATTCCAAATTCAAGGTTCGATCGTTTCTCCCAATACTGGTAAAAAATGTTTTCGTCCGATTTAATTAAAACTCGTTTTGGGATAGTGCGGGAATAAAAGCCAAATTGCAAACCGGTTTCCAAATTTTCATCCATAATACCTACATCACTTCCGAAATACAAGTCACCGGTATTTAGTTTAAAACAAGGAGAAAGAAATAACCTGTCGATGGTTGGACTGAATGTTTTCTTAATTTTCAGAGATGATAAATATTTTTTCATTTCCCTGTTACCGGACTTTTTGGCAAGTGCATATGGTGTATATCCAGTGTTATCCTTTGGGGAAATCTCTGCACCATAGTTCACCAATAACCTGACTGCATCCAAATGTCCATTTTTTATAGCAACATGTAATGCAGATAAACCATACTTATTTACATGATCCGGTCCAGCATGATGATTAAGAAGAAGATTAATCAGGCTGGTATCACCATTCTGAGCGGCCATCATTAGTGCTGTGTTCCCTTCATTATCAGTTTTATTTATTTGAGCACCGTTATCAATAAGTAGTTTTACTATATCATAATTACCAATAACAGTAGCTGCCATTACAGCATTTGTTCCTTTTTTATCCTGTACTTCGATATTTTCTTCATAATACAATAACATATCGCATAAGCTGTAATAATTATAAGCAGCTGCATAAATCAAAGAAGAGACTCCATAACTATCCGTATCATTAATATCTGCTTCATGTCTTATTAATAGTTCTGCAATGTCCATGTTATTATTAAATACAGCACTAACCAAAGCTGAAACCTGATTTTCGGGCTTTTTATTCACATCTGCACCATTTAAAACAAGGATTTTAACTGTTTTCAGGAATCCATTATCAGCAGCAAACATAAGTGGAGTAATTCCATTCCACATTGAAGTATTCGGATCAGCTCCTGCTTCCAATAGTTTTAGTACACTAACATCATTTCCAATGTAAGCAGCATCCAAAAGCTTTTTATTTAACTCATCAACATTTATATCCTTCTGTGAACTTATTATGCTGTCCTGAACCTGAGCAATAACAGGTGCATAGATTATAAGGATTACCAGAAAGGGGAAAAATCTTCGAAATAAAAAACCAACCATATATTTTATTTTTTCAAAAAATAAAAATAAAGAAAAAAAAAATTCGTCAATTTTTTAAAAAAACTTGAAAGATTTTTTTTTTAATAAATATTTTTATATCTTTGAAAATGAAAATGAGGTTCTAATCCGTTACTCTTCTCTTAATTTTAGGTTTAGTTGTTGGTTTATTATCTTCATTTAATTCACTTTCATTGCATCAAAAATAAGGGTGCTTAGTTTCCAGGATTGTGAACCTCATTTTTTCTTTCTTTTAACCAACAAAATCAGTATAAATTTAATTAATTGATATATTCTGTCATTAAGGTACAGTATATATTTCATAATAATATTTCCCTTCATATTGAATATATTGATAAATTTGTAAACAGGTTACAAATTATTATCTCTGCACCTGGAATTTTTATTATGATAAATATAAGGATTGTAGTATGTAAAACATTTATTTTCCTGGGTATTTATTTCTCTTTTGCACTAATTGCATATAGCCAGGAAGAGAATCCTGATTATGATTTATTTAAATCACAACAGATTTTAAAAATACATTTAACATTCCACATTGACTCGTTATTGAATAACAGAAATGTCGACACTAAAGATCATTTAGGAATTCTTACTTATTTTGAAACAGATGGGAGACCAACAGATATCCGGGTAATTGTCAGAATACGGGGCAATTTCAGAAAGAATCCGGACAATTGTAGTTTCCCACCATTAAGACTGGATTTTTTAACTGATAATTCCGAAGATAGACTTTTCCGCGGATTGGAATGGCTCAAGCTTGTAACGCATTGTCAAACAGATAGTTCGAAATTTGAACAGTTTGTTCTGCAGGAATATTTACTTTACAAAACATACAATATAATTTCTCCTTTTAGTTTTAATGTCAGATTACTTGATATTAAGTATATAGATTCTTCAGGATCAGTTCCAACAATTCAGTCCTATGGTTTTTTTATTGAACGACCCAAACAAATGGCACAGAGAAACAATGGAGAATTAGTGAAGACTACTGATGTTATATTTTACAAAGATCTGGATAAAAATAGTTTAGTAAAATTATCCCTCTTTCAATACATGATATGGAATAATGATTGGTCCGTTGCTTTATTGCATAATGTAAAATTCGTTAAGACCACGATTATTAGCTCGCCCATTCCTGTTCCATATGATTTTGATTGGGCAGGTATAGTCTCTGCTCCATACAGAGTAAGATACATAACTGACAATGAAGAAAATGTGGCAGACGTATCTTACATGGGAATCTGTCTCAAGAAAAAAGAACTTATTCCATTCTTTGATTTTTATTTTGGCGTAAAAAATAAAATCTATAGTTTATACCGTGATTTCCCTTATCTGGATGATGTACAAAAGGAGAGAACTTTGCATATGTATGATGATTTCTATTCTTTGATTAAAAAACCTGCAAAAGCTAATAGTAAATTCAAAGAAACCTGTTTTAGTAAAAAATCAGTTCAGGAAAACAAATAAAGAATGATGGAAAGAAAATCGTCATTCACATTAATCACTTCTTGCAATTTTTTAAGACGAAAAACATCTTTATAAACACAGGTCTGAGAGTACCTGTTGTGTTAAAACGAATATCCCACCTGGATATATCCGACCCATCCTTTTAACTCACCTGATTTCGACATGGAAAATTTCATCGGTCCGAAAGGTGAGACAAACCCCATGGTAACCCCGAAGCCGGATAATAAATGATCAGTCTCCGTTATGTCTGAAAAGCATGGAGCCATGGTCCCGATATTACCGTATAAACTAACAAAAAGATTACGGAACAGTTCATATTGCAGGTCAACACGGTAAAAAAACAAATTAGTACTGCTGACCTCCAGAAATTTATATCCGGGATATGAAATATTACCGATACTTGTGATCTCTGATTGCCCCCCGATCCTGAAGTTGTATTGATAGGGAATAGAATCTCCCGTTGCCAATCCACCGAAGAGTTCATTAACCAGTGAAAAACGGCGTGAAACCGGTACTGCTTTTTGTAGATCAAGAAGAAAATATCCGATGGGATGAAAACCGGGATTACTGAAGTACTTACCCAACAACTCCATCCTGAAACCAGTGGTCGGAAAACAGGAACGATTCCTTGTATCCACATATAAATGGTTGTAAATACCCAGAAAATTGTCTGTTTTCGATTCGAAATCAATCATGGTAATCCGCGGTTCCAGGGTAGTATGGTTAAACTCACCTCCCAGTTGAAACAAAACCTTGTTGCCGGGTTTTGACTGGAGAAATAATCTGGCATTTGAAATATAATAAGCATAACTCCCTGTACAAGTGCGGTTAAGTGCATATGAATAGGTTTCCACAAGATTGGAAGTCAGTTCAATTCCCGGGGATAACAACGGACCTTTGTCCAGGGAAAAAAGAACCTTAGCACCTGGATTTTTGCCCAGTTGCAGGCTGGCGGATAACTTTGTCCCATTGGTAAGGAGATTCAGAAACGTTGTATTAAGAGTTAGGACGGTTTTATAGTCCGAATCGTAGTAAATGCCCAGGTTCAGGCTGCCTCCTTGTTTTTCCCTGAATATAAAATGTACCCTGGCACCCCCTTCCACCGGTTCCAGCATAAAAGTAACCTTTTCAAAATAGTTTGATGCATAGAAGTTTTCAGCAGTCTGCATAATCTCCTCCGGTTTTACCCAATGCAGAACATTAAAATCCAGTGAAGCTTTGTGGAGCCTGGTGGGGATGTTTTTCAGCCCGTCCATCACGATGGCCTTTATATAGATTGAATCATGCCTCATATATGGCTTTGGATGTTGAATACGGCCTGCAAGACGCAGAGAGTCGGCAAGTTTACGTATCTCAGGTAACATCTTCCGGGCTGCTTCTTCACCATATGCAATCAGCGAATCAGCATTCGTGAAACTGGACACCCCCAGTCCTCTTAAATCCGGCTTAATGTATATATCGATATATTTCCTGTTTTCTTCCTTTACCATGTTGGAGTAATAAAATACCGCATCCTCCATTACGGATAACAGGCTTGCCCATTTATCCACATCCTGTGTCCGGTATCCCACATCCACACCAATGATGATGTCTGCCCCCATTTCTTTTACATACTTGACCGGGAAATTATCAACCAGGCCTCCGTCAACAAACCTGTTCCCGTTGATGACCATCGGTTCAAAAAACGTCGGAATAGACATACTGGCTCGCATCGCATCAGCAAGATCTCCGTTACGGAAAACAACCTCTTTATTATTGTCAATATCTTGGGCAACACAAAGAAACGGAATGGGTAATTTACTGAAATCGCGAATATCATATGCCGGAGCGGTCAGCTCATGTAACATGTTCTCGATATGTTGTCCTTTGATGATCCCTTGTGGAAGAGCGAATCCTTTATTGCTAATCGGAAGTGATAAAATAAAACGGTCCCGTTCGCTTTTTCCCGTGACAGAAAGATCTTTGCGAGGAATATCATCCGACAACAGGTAAATCCAGTCTTGCTCTTGAATCATGTGGATCAGGCTATCGGCAGAGATCCCTGAAGCAATAAGCCCTCCTACGATAGCCCCCATGCTGGTACCTCCGATATAGTCAATCGGGATGCCCTCTTCTTCCAATACTTTTATCACACCAAGATGGGCAAATCCTTTGGCTCCCCCTCCGCTGAGGACAAGTCCTATTTTCGGGTATTCCCTGTTTTCCGGTAGTTGACCGAAGGTTAATGAAAAACAGGAAATCAATGAAATAATCAGACAAAATATCCTTGAAATCATTTTTTTATCTGTAAACGTAATATCCAGCCTGGGGTCGAATAATATCAGGTTAGCACTGTTATCTGGATCATAGCAACACGGCAGTACTGATTAAAGAGGGATATTACCATGTTTTTTCGGAGGATTTGATTTTACTTTATTTGCAGTCATTTCGAGAGCCTGAATTAACTTAAATCTGGTTTGTTTAGGATAGATAATTTCGTCCAGATATCCTAATTCAGCTGCTTTATATGGATTAGCAAAGCTTGTCTTGTATTCATTAACAAGATCAGATTTTTCGGTATCCTTTAACTTGTTACGAAACAAAACATTTACAGCTCCATCAGGACCCATTACAGCAATTTCTGCCATTGGATAAGCATAGTTTACATCTGCTCCAATGTGTTTGCTTGACATTACACAATACGCACCTCCATATGCTTTTCTTGTAATTACAGTAATTTTAGGTACAGTTGCTTCTGAAAAAGCATATAGCAATTTTGCACCATGACGTATAATCCCTCCAAATTCCTGTGTCGTACCTGGTAAAAAACCAGGAACATCCTCAAAAGTTACCAGAGGGATATTGAATGCATCACAAAACCTTACAAAGCGTGCTCCCTTTGTCGAAGCATTGATATCCAGAACACCTGCTTGTATTGACGGTTGATTAGCAACTATGCCTACCGGTTTTCCATTAAGTCTTACAAACCCGGTAATAATATTTTGTGCATAAATAGGCATGACTTCCATAAAATCCTTATCATCTGCTATAGTAGAAATAATCTCTTTCATGTCATAAGGTTTATTGGGATCTACAGGAACAAGTTTTTGAAGAAACTCATCTTCCCGTCTAATATCGTCAGTACATTTTTTCTCGGGCGGATCCTCCATGTTGTTTGACGGCACAAATCCAATCAATTCTCTTATCATCATCAAAACCTGTTCATCATTCTCAGCAACAAAATGTGCAACTCCGCTTTTTGAATTATGAGTCATTGCTCCACCCAGTTCATCCTTCGTAACTTCCTCATGAGTAACAGTTTTAATGACATCAGGTCCGGTAACGAACATGTAACTTGTTTTGTTTACCATAAATATGAAGTCTGTAAGGGCAGGAGAGTAAACAGCCCCACCGGCACAGGGCCCCATAATAGCAGATATCTGTGGTATAACACCCGAGCTTATTACATTACGATAGAAAATATCAGCATATCCTCCTAAACTCTGAACACCTTCCTGAATCCGGGCACCGCCTGAATCATTAAGACCTATCACCGGAGCTCCCATTCTTAAGGCAAGATCCATAAGTTTTACAACTTTATCAGCATTTGTCCTTGAAAGAGTTCCTCCAAATACAGTAAAATCCTGCGCGAAAACATAAACCAGCCTGCCATCAATTTTTCCATACCCTGTTACTATACCATCGCCAGGAATCTTTTTTTTATCCATATCGAAATCTCTGGCACGATGTATCACCATCCGGTCTGTTTCGATGAAAGTGCCCGGATCGAGCAAAATATCGATTCTTTCTCTTGCAGTTTTCTTTCCTATTTTATGTTGCTTTTCTATCCTTTCAATGCCTCCTCCTAATTCCGCAGCATTTTTTCTTTTTTCAAATTCCTGGTATTTCTCCTCGTGTGTTAACATAGTGGGAAAATTTTACTGTATTTATATGTTTAAAGATTAAAACTAAAAATTCTACAAGGGCAGTTGTCCGGCAAATAAATTAACAAGAAATCAAGAAAATTATATCAAATCAGACTAACAGGTTATTCAAGAAGGATTAAAGACTGGTTACCTTCAATCGTAGCACCTTCTGTTGTAAGTATTTCTTTTACTATCCCGTCTTTCTTTGCCTTATATTCACTTTCCATTTTCATTGCCGAGATTATTATAAGTGTTTGCCCGGACTCAACGTTATCACCAACCTCAATAGGAATCTTCACAACTTTGCCCGGCAAAGGGGAGGAGATAGAACTTTGATCTTCTTCAATATCATTATTACCCCTGTTTTTTCTGTAACGGGCTACAGAATCAATAATTTCAACCTCGTAATGATTGAACTGGTGTTTAAAAGAGTACTTTCTCTTATCATCTTCAGATACTACCTTAAGATCATATGATTTTCCTTTGTACAATAAAGAATAAGTATCCTTATCTATCTTTTTAGCATCAACATGATACTTTTTATTATCAACAATCACCAACAATTTATTTGCTTGTCGTTCAAGTATTTTAACTTCTTTAATCTGCTTATTTACAATAATTTCCATAGAACTCCTTTAAATTATTGTGTATTAAAAAGTGTAGTTATAATCTGGTAACTCCCAATTTTCTTCCAAATTCTTTCCAGGGATTATGTGAGGATGAATGGTTGTTTCCTGATACATGGTTCAGATTTGATTCATACTCGAGTAAAGATGCTATTGCTACCAGATCTTCTGTATTCTTCATGGTATTATCCTCATTAGTTGTATTAAAAAGAAAATCGTGGTTTTGCCCGATAAAATGTGTATCATACTTTCCATCAACAAAGTCAGGTGTTTCCATTATTCTTCTGAGGAAACGCATTGATGTTTTAACACCAGTCAGGTAATATTCATCCAGGCATCTCTTCATTCTGTTTATAGCCTCTTCCCTGTTTTTTCCATAAGTAATAAGCTTTGATATCATAGGGTCATAAAAAACAGGCACTTCAAAATTTTCAAAAACATAGCCGTCAATTCTAACACCGATTCCGGATGGTTCAATCATTTTTGTTATTATACCCGGGCTTGGCATAAAATTATTATCCGAATCTTCAGCATATATGCGGCATTCAATAGAATGTCCATTTTGAGTAACTTCATTTTGTTGATAAGAAAGCTTTTGTCCCCCGGCAATTCTAATTTGTTCTTTCACCAGGTCAATACCGGTAACATTTTCGGTAACCGGATGTTCCACCTGAAGTCTTGTATTCATCTCGAGGAAGTAATAGTTCAAATCATTATCAACAAGGAATTCAATAGTTCCGGCACCTTCATAATTCACAGCCTTTGCTGCATCAATAGCACGTTTACCCATTTCCTGCCGCAGACAATCTGTTAACAAGGGGCTTGGTGTCTCTTCAATAATTTTCTGATGTCTTCGTTGTACAGAACACTCTCTCTCAAACAAGTGAATAACATTTCCATGTTGGTCGGCTAAAATCTGAAATTCAATATGATGTGGAGATTCAATATATTTTTCAACATAAACTGAATCATCTCCAAATGAATCCAGAGCTTCAGATTTTGCAGCTTGCACTGATTCCCAAACCATTTCTTTCTTTTTTACAAGGCGCATCCCTTTTCCTCCACCTCCCGAAGCTGCTTTAATCATGACTGGAAAACCGATATTCTCAACAGTATTCAGGGCTTGCTTTTTATCTAAAATTTTTTCTTTTGTACCCGGAACCACAGGGACGCCTGCTTTTGTCATAATTTGCCTTGCACTGATCTTGTCGCCCATAGTACGGATGGAAAATTCTGAAGGCCCGATAAATATTAAACCTGATTCCTTTATCCTGCGAGAAAATTCAGGATTCTCGGATAAAAAGCCATATCCGGGATGAATTGCATCTGCTTTTGATTTTTTTGCTACTTCCAGAATTTTGTCAATTCTTAAATAGCTTTCTGTTGAGGGTGGGGGACCAATACAATATGCTTCATCAGCATATCTGACATGTAATGATTTCCTATCAGCTTCCGAGAATACCGCTACCGTTTTAATACCCATTTCGCGGCATGATCTGATAACCCTGACTGCAATCTCTCCCCGGTTGGCAATAAGGATTTTTTTGATCATTGAAAATTGTTTTTCTTAGCAGGTAAAGATATATATTAAAATTTATTAATCGCAAATTATTTGATGAGATTAACTTATGTTACCCGTCCTGAAATGCTCTGTATTTATCTTATTATATCACCTTTAAGATGTAAACATATCTAAATAAAATAAGTAAAAAGCATTATTAACAATTGTTAATAACTATTGTTAATTTTTTGTTTATTGTATTTCAATAAAAGAATAGGAAGGAAAGGTGCAAATTTCTATATTTGATCTACCAAGTTAGAGATAAAAGGTAGGCTTGAAAGGTTTGGTTCTGTGAAAGAGAAGCTTAGGCTAATCGGGAGCAGAGCCCACTCAGGGAAAGTTGACCAGGCCAACCGGATCAGCTTGAAGAAAGCAAAAGTATGAAACGGGTAACACCGCGAAATACTTGATCTGGTAAACGGTTTGTGAAGTTCTCCCGAAAGTGACCTAAAAAGGTGGACCTGGAAAGATCATCTCTTAGGAGACGGTCAGGTACAGGTTAAACTCTTCAGCGTCGGGTTCGAAAGAACCAGGTATTAAAGGGACCTTTAAAAAGCCAGAACTGGTGGATGTGAAACTCTTCGGAGGGGACCAATGACCAGTTCAGATGTAAAAAAAATTTGATCTGAAAGGATCAAGTTGGACAGACAAAACCATAATAACCGTAGCTTGGCACTTGAGAAACCTACGGGAATCAAAAAGTGAAATGGGAACATTCTTCAAACGAAGATGTTCCCATTTGTGTTTTAAATAACATTATATATTTCCTGTCCTTATTTAAATTAACCTAAAAGATTTATAATAAACTTGGAATTTCCCTTTTTTCTTTTTATATTTAGTAATAAAAAAAACAATATGAATTGGGAAATACATTATAATCTTTGGGACAATAATGAACACAACAAGACCATTTCACTGGTTATTGATCAAATTATTAATGAGTTTGAAAGGTTAATACCAACGGGGCCGCCACTTGGGTACAAGCCCATTTATCTGGTACATGACATGTATTATGATCACAGACTTTATATGCCTCTTGAAACAGATAAATACAAAATTGGTTTGCAAACTGAATTTGATACTTTTGGAAAAGCAACTTATCAGTTTGCGCATGAACTTTGTCATATATACTGTGACCCAAGAGCTATAAGCTGGTTATCAGAAATATTATGCCATACAGCTTCCTTCTATTTTCTTGATCTGCTTGGTGAGCAATGGGAATTCAATGCTCCGGATAAAAAGTATGAAGGATATTATGAATATTTCAGGAATCTTAAAAATGATAAATTAAGAGAAATTGTTGAAAAAGTTGATCTTGTTCAAAATCAGGTCTCAAATACCTGGATCAAAGAAGAGGTCCGAAAAATTCGTAATTCCAAAGATTATAGGAATCCTATAATTTATAATATAATAGCCCTGGAATTAGTTTCACAATTTAAGGAAAGTACAGATCAATGGGCATTATTACCATTTATTGGTCAGTGTCATATTCCTCCTCCACCTGAAGACATGGCAGATCTTTCTGCCAATAAAAATGTTGTGCCTAATTTCAATAAGCTGTATAGTATTATACCTTCTCATCTTAAGCCTGTTGTCAATTCATGGAAAGATAAAATCTGGATTGACTGACATATATCCCAATTTTAAGTATATTTTACTTTTTTTTCATGAACAAAAGAGGTATCGAATTAATCTTGAGTCCGAAGATAATCTTTTTTTAGCTTTTTTACTATCAGTCGCAGAGTTTAGATTAATCAATATTTCCAATTATTATGTGTTTTACCATCAATGTGAATATTGTAAAAGAAGAAATGGAAAAGCGTTTTAATGCAAAGCTCCTTGATCCGGAAGAGTATCGTCCCAGTTATTATTATTCTGCTTTTTCATTTCCTAAGATTCCTGTTATTCCTGCAGGGAGTGCAGGTGAAATTCATCAATATCATTGGGGGCTTATTCCTTCCTGGTCAAAAGATAAAGAATTTGTCTACTCCATACGGACTAAAACAGGGAACGCGAAAGCTGAAACTCTTACTCAGAAACCTTCATTCAGAGGATCTGTTCAATCAAAACGATGCCTGGTAATTACAAGAGGATTTTTCGAATGGCAAAAAAGAAATAGTGAGAGTATCCCTTATTATATTTATCTTAAAGGTGAACCGGTATTTGCTCTCGCGGGATTATACGATTCATGGAATGATACTGAATCCGGAGAAACTCTTAATACTTTCAGTATCATTACAACAAAAGCAAATCCGCTACTTGCTAAAATCCATAACACAAAAAAACGTATGCCGGTTATCCTGACAAAAGTTAATGAATCAAAATGGCTGGATCGGGAACAACCTGTAACCAATGTTCTTAAACTTCTTAAACCTTATAAATATAATAACCTGCAAGCTCATACCATCTCAAAGCTTATCTCAAAACGAAATGTCGAGAAAAATGTTCCTGAACTGATAGAACCCTATGACTATAATTCAAGTAAGCTTTTTTGATCCAGGTTAAGAATCAGGAAAGTTTTATGATATCATAGCAAAATCTTAATGTTATACTTTTTGCTGCTTGCCTGTCGTTTTCTGTTCTTTGCTCTTTGCTCTTCGCACTCAGCTCTTTGCTCCATTTGTCCTTATTGTGCTGCAAAATGGTAAGTAATTTTTCCGGATTGCCTGTTCGGTGCTAAATAGTCAGTATTGAAAATAGAAAGTGAAGCAGCTTTTTTTGCTGCCTGGTACAAACATTCGTTAACTATAGCAGTTTCGCTTTCATTAATAGCTGAAGTAACAACTAAACCTCTCCTGTCTACTTCAATATCCACTACAATTTTTCCGGCACCTTCGCACAAATATATTGGAAGTGGAAGACGTTTGTGTACCCTGCCTGCCAATTCATAATATATCCGTGTTGGACCACGGTATTGAGCTGCAATTTCTGCAGAGGTTTTTTCAGCTTCATTCTTTATTTTTTCTATTCTTTTGTCTTCAATAAAACTTGTAATCCCTTCCTGGAGAGTTTTCTTTATCTGTTTCCTGTCATCAATATAATTGCTTTCTTTTATAATATCTCCACTTTCAATAAGTTCCTCCTTTATTTGATCCATATATTCTTCAATATCAAACTCTTCTTCCGGCTCATTTGCCAAATTTGCTGCTATGGTTGTCCAGTATTCATCTTCATCATAACCTTGCACTTCTTCCTTTTGCTCCTGTATCTGTAATGTTTTTTCCTCATACGGTGACTCGAATTCAATCCATACATATTCTCCTGTATCCCTGTATGATACTGACAATTTTATCATCATAAATATGATACCAAGAACAAGATGAACTATTATTGTTCCTAAAATTCCGTAAATATGTCTATTAAAGAAATTATTCATACCGGGTGCGAAATTATAAATATTTTCGTGGAGTTATCAGATATATCCTAAATTTTGCCATATATTTATATTACTGTTTTTCTTTATACTTTATCGATCGTGTTAAACAATGTAAAAATGAAAAAAAGATTTTTTAGTTCCCTCTTTCTGATATTTGCCTTTTTATTGGTCAATTCCGGATGTTCAACTAAAGATGTCAATGAAGGATTTGATTGTTTTTCAATATTAGCTGGAAGAGAAGCTACAATTGATGGATCTGTTATGTTCGCACATGATGAAGATGATAGCGGCAAACAGGTTGTTAATTGGTATAAAGTACCATCACTTAAGCATTCACCTAATGAAATGATAAATTTTAAAAATGGGGGTGTTTTTGCACAACCTGAAGAAACCAACAGTTACCTGTGGCTGGAAATACCAGGGATGAGCTTTTCAGATTCGTATCTTAATCAGTACGGTGTTTGTATCGCTTCAGATGCTTGTTCATCCCGAGAAAACAAAGGAGTATTCACTGATGGAGGTATTGGTTATTCTCTTAGAAGAATAATGACTGAAAGGTCAAAAACAGCAAGAGAAGCAGTTAAAATTGGAGGAGAGCTTGTTTCTAATTATGGTTATACTTCATCCGGACGCACATATTGCATTGCCGACCCCAATGAAGCATGGATGCTATCAGTGGTTAATGGTAAACATTGGATAGCCCAAAGAATTCCGGATAACCATGTGGCCGTTATCCCAAATTACTATACTATCGGGAAAATTGATCTTGCTGATACACTGAATTTTCTTGGATCAGCTGATATTGTTGAATACGCAATTGAAAGGGAATGGTATGATCCGGATAACGGACCCTTTATCTTCCGTGAAGCATATTCCAGTTCCGGGTCGCTAAAATCAAAAACAAATATTTACAGAATGTGGAGAGGAATAAATATGTTATTTGAAGTTGATTACGATGTAGAAGATGATTTTCCATTTTCATTTGAACCTGACCAAAAAATAGGGATTAAGGACTTTATGAAAATATTACGTGATCACTATGAAGGAACAAACCTTCATATTGACAACCAGAACCCTCATATGAGTAACATCAGAAGTATATGTTCCAATACCAACCAGTATGGTTTTATTGCTCAGCTTCGGAGTAATATGCCTATTGAAATTGGTGCTGTATTATGGATTGCCCCAAGACGACCATGCATTCAATCATTTATACCCTGGTATTCAGGAATTACAAAAGTTCCTGATGGTTTTGGACGAAATACATATGATCAGGCCATTATCGAACATTTTAATCCCTCACCCGATATTCATACACCTGTACCGGAACTTGCCTACTGGCATTACTATCAAGAATCTGAGGTCAATACTGATAACTATGAAAAATTCTTTGAAACAAAGAAAGCAGAGATTGATGCAATTGAAAATTATCTGTTTATAAATCAGGTTGGTTTTGAAAAAGAGGTTTTAAAAACCTGGGAAATTGACAAGAAAAAGGCACTTAAGATGATTACTGAATATACTGCTAAATGGGCAAAAAAAACTTTGAGTAATTAATATGAAAGTACTGATCACATATCAACTGCCAAAAGAAGGTTTACAAATTCTGTTTGAAAAGTATGATGTATTTTACCCTGAGAAGGAAATTCTGACAGAGAAAGATCTACTACAAATAGTTCATGAATTTGATGCTATAATAACTGTTTTTGGAAAGCCCTTTCCCGATTCAGTTATGAAAAGTGGAAAAAACTTGAAAATAATCTCAAATTATGGTGCTGGTGTTGATAATATAAATTTACGCCTTGCCAGTGAAATGGGAATTTTAGTTACAAATACGCCTGATGCTGTGACTGAACCCACAGCTGAACTGACTTTTGGTTTGATGCTTTCTGTTATGCGCAGAATATCTGAAAATGATCGTAAATTGCGTATGCAGCCTCCTCTTGAATGGGGTATCATGAAGAATCTTGGTAACACACTTTCAGGAAAAATGCTTGGTATTATCGGTATGGGTAAAATTGGCATGTCAGTGGCCAGGAGAGCATTAGCATTTGGTATGCGAATATGTTATTTTAACCGCAATAAATTGGATATTGTAGTTGAGGAAAAGTATAAAGCTACCTGGGTTCCTCTGCCTAAACTCCTTGAAGATAGTGATGTAATATCTGTTCATACTCCATTGACCGATAAAACCAGGCATCTTATCGGAGAGAACGAATTCAACCAAATGAAAAATGGTGTATTTGTAATTAATACTGCACGTGGCCCTGTTATTGATGAAATTGCCATGGTAAAGGCTTTGGAGATCGGGAAACTTGGTGGCGCCGGATTGGATGTTTTTGAAAATGAACCCGAAATCAGTCCGGAACTCCTTCAAATAGATAATGTTGTTTTAGTACCCCATATTGGTACTGGCACAACGGAAACAAGGATTAACATTGGTATTGTAGCATCACAAAATATCATAGATTTCTTTGAAGGCAGATCTTCTGAATTTGTAGTGAATCCAATTATTAGTTGAAGTCTTCCCCTAATCTCATTTTAACCCTTTTTTTGTATATTGACCTGTTAAAACTCAAGAAATACGCCATCTATATGTCACATGACAATAAGTTATACCAGGAGTTGCTGAAGCAAAAGGATGAAATTACAAGACAAAGAAAAGAAATAATTGAAAGTATGGAATATGCCTGTCTTATTCAGACTGCTTTACTACCTCAACCATCATTAATCCGAAAAACTTTACACGATAATTTTGTACTTTATCTTCCTAAAGATATAATTAGTGGTGATTTTTACTGGATTTCCGAACAGGAAGAAAATATTTTGTTTACAGCAGGTGATTGCACCGGGCACGGTGTACCTGGTGCCTTGATGAGTATTTTGGGTATTACTTCACTTAATGAAATTGTGAGTGAAGTAGATAATCTTAAAGCAAACAGAATACTTAACAAATTGAGGGAAAAGATCATGAAATCATTGCACCAAACAGGTCAGGCAAATGAATCGAAAGATGGAATGGATATTGCTTTCTGCATATACAATAAAAAAACAAAAGAGTTACAATACTCTGGTGCAAATAACCCGTTATATTATATCCGTCAGAATATTTTATACGAAATAAAACCGGACAAAATGCCTATTGGGGTTAGTGGTATTGAGGAGAAGTCATTCAGGAATAATGTTGTAAAAATGAAAAAAGGAGATGTTTTGTATATCTTTACCGATGGTTTTCCCGATCAGTTCGGAGGCCCGAAGGGAAAAAAATTCAAATACAAACCATTTAAGAATCTATTACTTGAAATCCATAACAAAAACATGAAGGAACAAAGAGAAATACTTGTATCATCTTTTAGTGAATGGAAAATGGATATTGAGCAGGTAGATGATGTTCTTGTTATAGGCGTTAGAATAGATTAATTAATAAATATTAACAGATGAAATTAATTGGGTTTAGAATACAGAATTTCCGGTCAATAATTGATACAGGCTGGACTTATCTGTCACCAGATAATATTACCGGATTGATTGGACAGAATGAATCAGGCAAAACTTCAATGCTGGAAGCCCTTAACAGCTTTTATACCGGTACAATATCTGAAGATATTTTGCGTAGTGATCTTAGTTTGCCTTGTGTGCATTGTATTTTCGAGATTGTAAAGGTTGATGTTGAAAAAGAACTGAATGAGAAAATACTACCGGATGGAGTGATTGATAAAATTAAGGAAATAAAAACTATTTATCTTAAGAGATCATGGGGAGAGGATATAACAAGTCATATTGAACTGGCAGGAGAAAAAGTTCTGGAGATATATAAAAGGTTTTATGATAAAAGAGAGGAAAAGGAAAAAATTATCAGAGAAAGAATAGAAGAAGCTATTAATGAACATGATAATGCTGTCAGAATAGTAGAAAAAGCTTTTTCTGAAAAAGAAGAAAAACATCAGGAATTTGAAGCTGCTAAAGAAAAGGTAACCCAGATACAGAAAAAAATCAAATCAAGAAAAGAAGGTGAAAACAATGAAGCAATAAAAGATAATTTAACCAGTTCAAAAAAAAATCTGGAAGAATGCAGGGATAATCAACTGTCAGCAGGAAAAAATGCTGAAATAAAAGCTTTTGAAGCTCGCAAGCTTTCAGAAAATGCAAATTTAGCCCGTGAGAGTATCCGGGCAGAAAAGAAATTCCTGATTAACAAAAATGAACTTGAGGAATCTTATAAAGAACTTCGAAAATACCAGCGTATTTTTGATATGTCATATAATGAAAAGGAGCGTAGGGCTTCACGAACTCAGCTTGATTTAAATAACGAAACTTATGTTAGAATACTACGTGAGTATGAACAGAGTAAAGAAGATGCAATCCGGAAAAAAATGGTTGCATTCAAAGTTCTGTCCGGGAATAGTATTGTTGAGGTTTTGAATGAGATCAAGAAAGAGAAGCCTCATATCGATAAATACTATTCTCTGGAAGAAGCAGGAAGAAAACTTTTTAACCATGTTCCCGAATTCATATTTTTCGAAGATTTCTTAAGTCTTCTTCCTGATCGTATCGATTTGCATGATATTCATACAGAAAACGCCAATGTTGAAGGCCATAAAGCAGCTAGAAGTTTTCTCTTGATATCTGGTCTTGATGAAGACTTTTTTCAGCAGACCAACAACCGTATCCTGAAACATAAAATTGAAAAGCTAAATAAGGAGATAACTATAAATTTTCAGGATTACTGGCGTCAAAATATTGGTAAGCATAATAAAATAAAAATCAATTTTGAGCTTGAACATTATGATAATTCCAATCCGGATAAAAGCGGACTGCCATATATTGAATTCTGGATAAAAGACAGGGAAGAACGTCTTTATCCAAAACAAAGAAGCAGGGGTGTACGTTGGTTTCTCTCATTTTACCTTGAATTACAGGCAGCAGCATTATCTAATAACAAGAGTAATACTGTAATCCTGATTGATGAACCTGGAGTAAGTCTCCATGCCAGGGCTCAGGAAGATGTTTTGAAAGTATTCGATAATATTAAAGAAAGAGTCCAGATTATTTATACAACCCATTCCCCTCATCTTATCGATTTAAATAAATTATACCGGCTGCTTGCCGTTCAGCGAGCTGTTGAAGAGGATGAGTTAAGCGAAACTAAAATTTTTAATGCTAAATCACTTACTACAGCTTCAACAGATACATTGTCGCCTATTTATTCATTAATGGGAATAAGACTGTCTGAACAAAAGTTTATCCAGAAAAAAAACAATATTATTCTTGAAGATATTGCTACTTTTTATTATATGAAAGCTCTTACCGACATAAAAAGTTTTGAAAAACAGGTTTTTTACCTGCCTGCTACAGGAGTATCAAATATCAGGAGTCTTGTGAATATGTTACTTGGTTGGGGGATTGATTTCCTGGTACTTACAGGAGCAAATAATGAAGGTGATGATTTGAAGCATGATCTTACTAAACATCTTTTTGCCAATAATGAAGACCAGGCAAATAAAAAGCTTGTTCAACTCAACCATTTCAAAAGTATTGAAGATATGTTTTCTACTATCGACTTTAAGAAATATATTCTTCATAAACGAATAGGGATTACCGAATCAAATTCTGAGTATATCAGTAATAATAATTTGTCACGCTCAATTCTTGCATCTAACTTTATGCGCGAGGTTAAGGATTCAAAATTGAAATGGGGTAACCTGGATGAAGAAACCAAGGATAATTTTTCCCATTTGTTTGATGAACTTAGTAAAAGACTTGAATAAAGTATTTATTCCTATTTTTTGATAATAAAAAATGCCGGAACCTATTAGGATCCGGCATTCGATATTACATACTGTCTTCTATTAACAATGCTAAGCATTGTTCGGTGAACGCAGCATTTGTACCTCATTTACAATCACTTCAGTGATATACTGCTTTTTCCCTTCTTTGTCTTCATATGTCCTGTGTGTCAATTTTCCCTCAACAGCAATTTCCTGGCCTTTCTTAAGGTACTTTTCCGTAAATTCTGCCCTCGGTCCCCACGCAACAAGATTATGCCATTGGGTTTCTTTAACTTTTTCCCCATCTTTGTTTTTATAACTGTCTGATGTGGCAAGTGAAAATTTGGCACGTGAGCTGCCATTTTCCAGTTTCTTAATTTCAGGATCCATTCCAAGGTTTCCGATAAGATGAACTTTGTTTTTTAAGTTTTGCATGATTTTAAAAATTTTGAGGTTAATAAATAAATTGTTTTTTTCATGATCAAATTAACAACATCAACACGACCTTATTCGGTTATTAAACGTTTATAGTCGTTTGTAAACGTTTAATGTCGTATATAATAGGTTTATTTTGTATTTTTAAGAAAACTAATTCCTATGGAACGGAGATGTCTTGAATGTAATGAACCCCTGAAAGGCCGGTCAGATAAGAAATTCTGTTCAGATCAGTGCCGTAACAGCTACCATAACGAGATAAACAGGGATGATATTAATTTTATTCGTAATGTTCATAATATCCTCCGTAAAAACCGAAGAATACTTGCTGATCTGAATCCTAACGGTAATGCAAAAGTTCATAAAGATCAATTGATAGTTCTGGGATACAATTTTCAATTTCATACAAATACCTATACCATAAAAAACGGAGATATGTGTTATTTCTGCTATGAGCAAGGATATAAAATTCTGGATGATAATCAATATGCTCTGATTGTGAGGAAAGAGCATCTCTATTAGTGCAGATTCCCGGGAATTGAAATTTCCTTTAACTGAGAAATACCTGATTAATTATTTATTTTAAACATATGAAATATATTTTTTCACTTCTTCTGTTCCTGACATGTTCCGTCTTTAATGCAACTCCTCAATGTTTGACTTTCAGAGATTATGGATTTTCCATTGGCGTCCTTCCTCCAGGGCAGGATAATTCAATTACCGATGTTTATGGTGTTTTGGTTGGGCATTTTACACTAAATAAAAATAAAAATATAAGGACAGGTGTGACAGCAATTCTTCCACACACCGGTAATATTTTTATGGAGAAAGTTCCTGCTGCTGTTTATGTGGCAAATGGTTTTGGGAAACTAACAGGTAGCACACAGATTCAGGAACTTGGTAATATTGAAACACCGATTATCTTGACCAATACATTAAGTGTTCCTGTAGCAGCGGAAGCATTGATAGAATACAGTCTGAAAAAGAACGAAAATATCATATCTGTAAATCCTGTAGTGGGAGAGACTAACGATAGTTATCTAAATGATATCAGGGGATTACATATAAAAAAGAGACATGTTATTGCAGCAATTGAAAATGCATCTTCAAATAAGGTTATGCAGGGATCAATTGGTGCCGGAACAGGAACTGTTTGTTTTGGATATAAGGGTGGAATTGGTACCTCTTCAAGAAAACTGCCTGCAAATATGAATAGTTATACGGTTGGGGTTCTTGTCCAGACTAATTTTGGAGGGATTCTTCAAATAGATGGGGTGCCTGTAGGAGAAGAACTTAAACAGTATTATTTTGCAGATAAACTGAAGCAGGCAGATGGTTCCTGTATGATAATTGTTGCAACCGATGCTCCACTTAATTCAAGGAATCTGTTGCGACTGGCAAAAAGAGCTATGCTTGGTCTGGCACATACAGGGGGAATATCTTCAAATGGAAGTGGTGATTATGTTATCACATTTTCTACAGCAAATAAAATTTCTCACAGATCAGATTCGCCCATAGATACAACAGCAACTCTCAGAAATGATCAAATGTCATCTCTATTTCTGGCAGTTATTGAAGCAACTGAAGAAGCAATTCTCAATTCCCTGTTCACTGCTGAAACAACTATCGGTTATAAAGATCACAAAATCGAAAAATTACAGATAGAAAAGGTTTTAAATGTCATGAAGAAATATAACCGTATCCCATCAAAATAGTAACTAATGAAGAAACAAATCGGTATTCTAGGAGGTATGGGCCCTGAGGCGACATCTAAATTATTCAGCTTGATCATAAAAAATACGAAAGCACAAAATGACCAGGATCATATCCCTGTGTTAATTGTTAATAATCCAAAAATTCCTGACCGCTCATTATTTATTCTGGGTAAAGGTCCTTCACCAATTAAAATGCTGGTCGAAGGAGCTTTGAAGCTGGAACAAATGGGGGCTGACATTATACTTATACCTTGCAATACAGCCCATTTTTTTATTAAGCAGATAGAAGAAAAGATACATGTTCCGATTATTGACATGATAAAAGAAACAGCCCGGTATGTTTTGTACAAATATCCTGAAATAAAAAAGCATGGATTACTTTCTACCGCAGGAGTCTGTAGAACAGCTATTTATAAAAAAGCATTTGAAGATATTGGTCTTGAAATAATTAATCCTGATACTTTGTATCAGCAACAAAATATGACTGTAATATATGGTAAAACTGGTATTAAAGCGGGCTCTAAAACTGTTCCCAGGAAAATCCTTCTCCAATCTGTTGCAAATCTGGAAGAAAAAGGTGCAGGTGCCATAATTTCCGGATGTACCGAAATCTCTCTTGTATTGAAACAACCTCACATAAATATACCTCTGATCAACCCTCTTAAAATCCTGGCAGTAAAATCTATTCAATTAGCAGGTTATTCCTTGTCAAGATCAAATATTTATTGACTAATCAGTACTTAAAGTGAATTAAAGGAGAAAATGATAAAATGAGTAAATGATGAGATGAGGCGGATCGCAAAATCCGTATACTTATTATGCTTTAAAAGGTATGTATAAATTGTAACCAAAATATGAAACATGAATTCTGATACCCTTACCTCCGGCGCAAGTGACGAAGAGAGGGGGCTTCCCCATATTATTTTCAAATTAATCAGTCCAAAATTGCAACTAAATGGTAAGTTAATCGTCTTTTATTTAAATGAATGTTTTTAACAGAATCTAATCAATACAAAGAACAACTCTTAAAATGGGACATCTTGAAGAGCAGTTAAATTACCAAAAAGCCAGGCTAAAGTTCCTGGAAAAGGAGAGGGACAGGCTTTTATATCCTGACCGATCCGGGAAAACAACCAATATACCGGAAAAAAAAGACACCAACTCTCACTTAATGGAAAGGATAGATAAGAAGATCAATGAGGCTTATAGTGAATTGTCAGTCATTAAGATCAGGAAATTAATGACATTGCTATAAACATGTAAGTTTTTTCAAAGACAGAAAGCAGCCGGAATATTTTCGGTTGCTTTTTGTTTTGTAACTATTCAGTGTCTTAAGTTTGAAATGCCCAAAATGGTTAATTTTACTATACTTTGCATTATTAAGTCTGCAGTCTGCAATCTGAAGACTGGGCTATTTATACTTTTTAGGATTTTGAATCATGTAATTATGTGATCGTGTGTAATAATTATTTGATTGTTTTTTCTTTCTTGCCGACTGTTGACTGTGGACTGCCGACTGATTAGTTACTTTGTTTTTATACTGCCCCAATTTTACGGGCAATTACCAGGCGTTGAATTTCTGAAGTTCCTTCACCAATTTGCAGCAATCGCTGGTCACGATAAAATCTTTCAATATCATAATCTTTCATTAATCCATAACCACCGTGTATTTGTACAGCTTCATCTGCAACCTCCTTAGCTATTTCAGAACAATAGAGCTTTGCTATTGCAGATTCTTTTCCAAATTCTTTACCGTTGGACTCAAGTCTGCAGGCATGATACAGATATGTTCTGGCCAGATCAATTTTCGTAGCCATATCAGCCAGTTTAAAAGAATTAATCTGGAATTTTACAATTGGTCTGCCAAACTGTTTTCTTTCCTTTGCGTATTGTAATGCCATTTCAAAAGCTCCCTGTGCGAGTCCCAATCCCATTGCTGCTATTGAAAGTCTTCCGCTATCGAGTGTTTTCAGCATTATTCCGGAACCTTTACCCACTTCACCAAGCAGATTGGATTCAGGTACTTTACAATCATCAAAAAACAACTCGGAGGTATCCGATGCTCTCCACATCATTTTATTATGCATTGATCTCCTTGTAAACCCGGCAGTATCTTTCTCAACAATAATCGTTGAAAACTCTTTTTTACCATCTTTTTTCATACCGGTAACAGAAAGGACCGTAACCCCGCTTGAGATATCAACAGCACCGTTGGTAATAAAACATTTTGATCCGTTTATAATCCAGTATCCGTCTTCAAGTTTAGCTGTTGTTTTGGTTCCAAGGCAATCCGATCCTGCCTCCGGTTCTGTAAGGCCAAAAGCCCAGAGCTCCTTACCAGAGCATAAACGAGGCAAATATTTCATCTTTTGTTCTTCAGTCCCAAAATCCATTATAGGTTTAATTCCCAATGAATTATGTGCCGCCAGAGTAGCTGCATGTGAGCTATCAACCCTTGATAATTCCTCTACTGCAATTATATAGGATAAAGTATCCATATTTTGACCACCATACTTTTCAGGCAGGCACATTCCGAATAATCCCAATTCACCCATCCGTGCAGTATTCTCTTTAGAAAACTCACCTTTTTCATCCAATTCAGCTGCAACAGGTTTTATTTCTCTTTCAGCAAAATCTCTTACAGTTTCACGTATTAATTCATGTTCTTCAGATAAATGCATAATTAATTCAGGTTAATACTTTTTTTTCAGATACCAACATCAGGAACGAACTTGTATGCATACATTATAAGTCCTGTTTTTCCTTCCTCGTTAATTCTTCTGAACTTCGAAATCAATTTATCACCGGTTTTCAAATTTAACAGATCACAATCGGTAATCTGCCCCATAACCCTGACTCTCTCTTCCATTTCAACAATACCAACAGCATATGGGGCAATATCTTCAAATCCTTCAGGAGCAGTTCGAATAATTGTATAGGTTAAGAGTTTACCTTTACCCGAGAGGTTAATTTTATCGAAGACCTTGTTGCCACATGCAGGACAGATCAGTCTGGCAGGAAATGAAATTTTTCCGCATTTCCTGCATTTTGCAGCTTCCATTCTGTAACGTTCAGGCGTTTCTCTCCAATGTCTTGGAACATTCATAGTATGTTAGTTTTTAATTAATAACGTTTTATACTTATTTTGCTTCTAATATATGACATACACTACTGCCACCTGATCCTCCCATATTCTGGGCAAGACCGATTTTTACTCCGGGAATCTGACGTTTTTCGCTATTGCCTCTTAATTGATTTACTGCTTCAAAAATCTGGGCAACCCCTGTAGCTCCAACAGGATGTCCTTTCGATTTTAATCCGCCTGATGGATTAACAGGGAATTTACCATCCAGTGCAGTATAACCATCAACTGTTGCAGGACCACCTTTACCAGGACCAATTATACCCATTGATTCCAATACCAGGATTTCAGCGATTGTGAAACAATCGTGCACCTCGGCAAAATCAATATCATCAATTGTTCTTTCTGCCATTTTTAATGCTTTGGCAGCAGATTTCTTAACAGCTTGTAGTTCGGTTAGTTTCTTACGATGGCTAAGAGCAATTGAATCAGTGGCACTGCCAAAACCACTTATTACAACCAGTGGATGCTTTTTCAGCTTTTTTGCTTTTTCAACTGTTGTTAGTAACACTGCGGCAGCACCATCAGTAACTGGTGAGCAATCCATTAAACGTAACGGATCAGCGATCATGGTTGAATTTAGAACTGTATCCCGTGTTATTGTGAAAGGAAACTGTGCATTTGAATTCATTGAACCATTATAATGGTTTTTTACAGAAACTTGTGCCATCTGTTCTCTTGTGGTTCCATAACGTTCCATGTGGGCCCTGGCAAGCATAGCATATAGTCCTGGAAATGTAATTCCATGAAATGCTTCATAATCCTGATCGGCTGCAGTTGCTAATGCATAAGTTGCTTTTCCCATACTCACATCAGTCATTTTTTCTACTCCTATGGCTAATGCATAATCAGAAACTCCCGCGGCAATTTCCAGGCAGGCATTACGAACAGCAAGACCTCCGGAAACACAAGCAGACTCAACACGGGTTGATGGAATATCCAATCTTCCTAAATAATCAGCGATCATACTTGCCAGATGTTCCTGTCCATTAAATAATCCGCTTGACATACAGCCAATATTAATTGAATCAATCCGGTCGATACCTGCATCTTCAAGACAATTTATTGCACTTTCTACGGCAATATCTCTAAGAGATTTTTCCCATAGTTCACCAAATTTTGTTATTCCAATTCCTATAACAGCTATTTCTTTCATATTATTCTCTTATTCTGGTTTAAGAATTTTACCTCTGAATTTTGCATACTCACCATACTCAAGATATTTTAAATGCTTGTTTAATTGCTTTCTGACCCTGGGAGCCAGATTCCGGATTTTTAGCAAATGTTTTGTTGTACGAAACACAAAGGCATCACTTCCTGCACCTGATCCGTATGATACAAGCAGTATGAGCTGATCAGAACCAGCTTCATCCAAAGTGGCAGCCAGTCCCATAGGAGAGGAGCCCGAATAAGTATTCCCTAATGTGGGAGATAACAAACCATAACGGTACTGTGCTTCATTGAAGCCAAGCTGTTTGGCAGCCTGAACTGGGAATTTGCCATTTGGCTGATGAAAAATAAGATAGTCAAAATCCTTTGGCTTCATTCCTGTTTTTTCAAGGATTGCCTCTACAGCACCAAAAATATGTTTTTGATATGCCGGTTTGCCTGTAAATCTGCCACCATGTTCAGGATAGTGAGCATTTTCCCGTCTCCAAAAATCAGGAGTATCAGTCATATAGCATTGAGTGTCCAGTAATTCGGCAACAATATTTTTTGTACCCATTATGAATGCTGCAGCCCCTGCACTTGCCGAATATTCAAGTGCATCTCCCGGAGCTCCCTGAGAAGTATCAGCACCTATTGCCAGTGCACATTCCATTACACCGGTTTTAACCAGATGCAAGGCAATAAACATACCTTCAGTACCTGCTTTACAGGCAAATTCAAGATCTGCCGTGTGAACATAAGGACAAATACCCAATGCTTCAGAAACAATTGTTCCCGTAGGCTTAACAGCATAAGGATGCGATTCGCTACCTACATAAACCGCTCCGATCAATTTCGGATCAATTCCTGCCCTGGCAAGAGCATTTTTTGCAGCACCAACTGAAAGTGTAGCACTATCCTCATCAGGTGCAGGTACCGATTTTTCATAAAGGTTCAACCCCTTTGACAAAGCTTCTGCATCTGCTCCCCAAACCTTTGCAATCTCCTCAACCTTAATGCGATAACGGGGTATTTGTGTACCATATCCGATAATTCCGACCATATAAGTAATCTTTTATTGTTAATAAATTGAAAGACTATTACTATTTATCATTGTATTTTGATACAAATTTTTACTATTCCAATATTATTATGTTATACGTTATAAGTTAAATGTTATAAGTCAAGAGTTAAAAGTTATACATTTTTTTTCTTAACCCGTAACACGTAACTCGAACCCCGAAACTCTTCACACTGCAACACTGCAACACCCTTTGCTCTCCGCTCTCAGCTCTTAGCTCTTCATTCAATCAAAGCCAATGATGCTCCTCCTTCGACCATCTGACCAGAAGTGACATTTATATTACTTATAACTCCATCTTTACCGGCAATTATATTATTCTCCATCTTCATTGCTTCAATTATCATAACAATTTCCCCTTTTGATATCTTTGCACCTTTCTTAATGTTTATCTTTATTACTTTGCCTGGCATTGGAGATGTTAAAACACCTGAACCGTCACCAGAATCTTCTTCAAACGACCCGGTATCCATATCATCCTGCAGATAATCTCTTCTGATTATCTCAAATATATTCCCTTGATATGTAATATAATAATGTAATACACTTTTTTCAGAAATAAATGCGTGAACAGGGTTATTATTTATGTATAAATCAATTTCCCCATTTGATATTCTATCAGATTTTACTAAATATTCCCGTTTTTCTAATTCAGTTATGACTTCTCCTTTTTTATTGTAATAAACATTTACTTCTTTTTCCTCTCCGTCAACCTGTATAGGTATTTTAATTATACTTCTCCAATAACCGATATAATTCCAAATAAATTGCTTTTCCTTATCAAAAGAGGAATGATTGGATTTTTTTTTACTTAAGATATAAGCTACAAAAATCAGTACAGGAACAAATAAAGCCAATTTATGCTTTTTTCTTTTTATACTATCGAGAATTGTCGAACTTTTTTCAGAACAGAATAGTGTAGATATCTGATTATTCCTATAGTTTTTATGTTGCAAAACCCCAATTAAGAATGCAATATTTGTTTGAATGCCGTGAATGACATACTCGGATAATGCTGATTCAAGCTTACCTATTGCTTCATTCCTGTTTTTACCATAAACAATTAATTTGCTTATCATCGGATCGTATAAACTTTTAATCTCCGCAGCTTCTTTAACAGCAGTATCCACCCTGGTATCCTTACCTGCCGGTTCTTTATAAAATGTCATTTTTCCCGGTGACGGCAGGAAACTGTTTGAGGGATCTTCAGCATAAATTCTGGCTTCAATAGCATGACCTTTTTGTGCAATATCTTTTTGTTTATAACGTAAGGGATTTCCTGCACTAATGAATATCTGTTCCTTAACCAGATCAAGTCCTGTTGTAAACTCTGTTACCGGATGTTCAACCTGTATCCGGGTATTCATTTCAAGGAAGAAAAAATTTAAATTCTTATCAACAAGGAATTCTATTGTACCGGCATTATTATAGCCGATTTTTTTACATATTTTAACTGCTGTTTCACCCATCTTCTCACGGATTTCGGGTGTCAATGTAACTGAAGGAGATTCTTCAATAATTTTCTGATAACGTCTTTGTATTGAACATTCTCTCTCAAATACATGTATCACATTTCCGAAATGATCACCTAGAACCTGAAATTCTATATGCCGGGGTTCATCAAGGTACTTTTCAATATAAACAGTCCCATCACCAAAATATGTTTTGGCTTCCCTGGCGGTTGATTCCAAACCTTCACGAAGCTGTTTTTCATCCCTGACAATCCTCATCCCTTTGCCTCCTCCACCCGCCGCAGCTTTCAGCAACAGGGGAAATGAGATTTTTTTTCCTGCTTTAACCAATGACTCCGTATCCTTGCCAACAGCACCATCAACTAATGGGATATTAATACTTTTAATAAAACTTCTAGCTTCAATCTTATTTCCCATTAAAGCAATCACTTTACTTGAAGGACCTATAAATGTTATACCTGAACTCTCACACGCTGTAACAAATTCGGGATTCTCAGCAAGAAAACCGTAACCCGGATGAATAGCTTCACAACCTGCTTTCAGGGCGACATTGATAATCTTATTAATATTTAAATATGTTTCAGTCAGACATACCTTCCCAATACAGAAAGATTCATCAGCAACTTTAACATGAAGCGAATCAGCATCTGCTTCAGAATAAACAGCTACCACTCTTATACCCATTTCTTTAGCTGTACGCATCACACGAATTGCAATTTCGCCTCTGTTGGCTACAAGTATTTTCTTAAATAATTTCATGCTTCTGATTTTCTCTATCTTAACCTCATCCTCTCAGCATCTTACTCCCTACTTCTTCACTCATCTCTCACCTCTTCTCTCTTCCTTCTACTTACTATTTACTACTTACTTCCTACTTCTTTTTCGTCCCGCCCATTTCGGAACTCTTTTTTCAAGAAATGCGCACATTCCTTCCTGCCCCTCTTCTGAGTTTCTTATCTCTGCAATTATTTTTGCAGTTTCCTCGAGTGACTGATCTAATGGCAGCCTGTTTGATATATTGTAAATCAGGCTTTTACAATGTTCGATTGCCTTAGGTCCACTGGTCTGCAATTTGTCGATAACTGATTTAATATATGATTCCTGCTCATTAACGTTAAGGGATTTGTTAACCAGGCGGAACGATTCTGCCTCTTTTCCTTTAATTCGCCTGCCAGTCAACATAAGTTCCCTTGCTGTAAATTCGCCAACTCTTTTTATTACATATGGAGCAATACATGCAGGAATGATCCCAATTTTCACTTCACTAAGAGAAAAAACTGTGTCATGATCGCAGTATGCCATATCACATGCGGAAAGTAAACCATTAGCTCCTCCAATAGCTGCTCCGTGAACCCTTGCTATTGTTGGTTTATTACATGTGTAAATGGTATGGAAACATTTTGAAAGTTGGTAACTTTCCTTGTAGTTTTGTTCATATGTATAATTCGCAACATTCTTCATCCAATTAAGGTCAGCTCCTGAACAAAAAGATTTGCCTTTTCCTTTTAAAATAACTACCCTTATTTTATCCAGTTTATTAATTTCTTCAAAGCAATCAATCAGTTCCGAGATCATTACTTCATTAAAAGCATTATGTATCTCCGGTCTGTTAAGCCATATAATAGCTGTATCATCCTCAAAATCTACTAAAAGAGTATTGAATTTCCGCATATGAAGTTTGAATTACATTCTGAACACTCCGAATTTTGGATCAGGGAACCTCCTGTTAAGAGACATTGATATCCCCATAGCCAATATTTTCCTTGTATCCACCTGGTCAATTATTCCGTCATCCCATAATCGTGATGTACTATAATAAGCAGAACCTTCGTAATTATACTTTTTCAATATTTCGTTTCTTAGTTTTTTCAATTCCTCTTCCGGAGCTTTTTTATTTTTTACTTTAAACTGATCTCTTTTTATAGTAACCAGTACATCAGCTGCCTGATCGCCACCCATGACAGATATTCTTGCATTCGGCCACATAAATAACAATCTTGGTTCGTATGCACGACCGGCCATTGCATAATTACCTGCACCAAATGATCCGCCGAAAATTATTGAAAACTTTGGCACCGTAGCATTTGCTACCGCATGCACCAATTTCGCTCCATCCCTTGCAATACCTTGCTTTTCATATTGTCTGCCAACAATAAAACCAGTAATATTCTGCAGGAAAATGATAGGTATTTTCCTATGTGTACATAATTCAATAAAATGAGTTCCTTTCAGAGAAGTTTCGGAGAATAATACTCCATTATTTGCAAGAATTCCAACAGGATATCCCATAATTCTTGCAAATCCGGTTGTTAATGTTGGGGCATAACGCTGTTTAAACTCATGAAATTTGCTGCCATCAACCATCCGCATAATAATTTCTTTTGAATCAACAGATTGTTTTATATCAATAGGGGCTATTCCATATAATTCTTCAGGATCGTATGCAGGTTCTTCAATTGGAGCAAGATCAAGAGTTTGTCTTTCGGGGAGTGGAAGTGTTTCAAAAATATTTCTGCAGATATGAATGGCATGTTTATCATTTTCAGCAAAATGATCTGACACACCTGAAGCCGAGGTGTGAACATCAGCACCACCAAGTTCTTCTGCAGTAACTTCTTCACCGGTAGCAGCTTTTACCAATGGAGGACCACCTATAAATATTGTTCCCTGCTTTTTCACAATAATTGTCTCATCACTCATAGCAGGAACATAAGCACCACCGGCAGTGCAGGAACCCATAACAATAGATAATTGGGGTATTCCTTCTGCCGACAATCTTGCCTGGTTAAAGAAAATCCTGCCGAAATCAAATTTGTCGGGGAAAACTTTTGCCTGATCAGGTAAAAAGACTCCGCCTGAATCTACCATGTAGACACATGGTAATCGGTTATCCATGGCAATTTCCTGTGCACGGATGTGTTTCTTGATAGTTTCAGAAATATATGTTCCACCTTTCACTGTAGCATCATTAGTCACAATTACAGTCTCCCTGCCATGGATAATACCTATTCCAGTAACAATTCCTGCCGACGGGAACTTGTTATCATACTGGTTGTAAGCTGCCATTGCCGAAAGTTCCAGAAAAGGGGTATCCGGATCAATTAACAGATCAATCCTTTCACGTGCAAGTAACTTGCCTCTCGACCTGTGTTTATCAATGGCTTTTTTTCCTCCGCCCTCCTGTATCTTGCGAATTTTCTTTTTATATTCTTCAAGTAATTTTAAATTCGCTTCTCTTTTCTCCTTGAATCCGGCCGAATTTGTAGAAATATTAGAACTAAGTTTGTACAAATTTTGATAATTGTTTATTTTCAGGAATATACAAAAAATAATCTAAATTCTTACTTTTATGTCAAAAAACATTACATGAATCTTCACAAAGAAATAGATAAATTACTGAGTGACAATCGCTCAGGTTCATCAGCACTTCTTGTTAAACTACTTGATCTGCTTGAAGAATATCATGTTGATGCGGGCAAGTATTCTATACAGGATATGAAGAATATTCTGAACCGGCTAATTGACAGTTTCTCGGGGTTTTCAATATATTTTCATTTTTACAGGGCATTCAATAACAGGCTGAAAGTACTTGAAGGATACCGATTCCCAACCAATGATATAATGAAAGAAATGTCACAGTTCCTGTTATCATATAAAAATAAATGGAAAGATGTTAATGACAGAATAGCAGCATCCGTTATTGGTAATCTTGATTTGAATAATAAAAAAGTTCTGTTGCATAGTAATAGTTTGACTATCAGATATGTTTTCGGCATTTTATGTAAACAGGATATTTGTCCTGACATTATCCAAACTGTATCATATCCTGTAAAAGAAGGTATTCTTCAGGCAAGGTTTCTTGCAAGGAAAAAACTGAATATTACATTGATAACCGATGCATCAGTTAGTTTGCATATACCTACAATTGATTGTGCTATACTGGGAGCAGATGCCATTTTTGAAAATAGTTTTATCAATAAAACAGGCAGTATGCTCATTGCACTTGCATGCAAACACTTTAATAAAGATCTTTATGTTTTTGCTGATTCAAGAAAAAAAACAGACCGGGATATGACTTCCGGAACATTTTTTGAAAGGTTAAGAAACGAAAAGGAAAAACCACCTAACGAAATCCTGTCAAATGCTCCTGAAAATATTCATCCCTCAAACCGCTATTTTGAAGAAATACCCGTTTCACTTGTTTCCAGGTTTTTCTACGAGGAGTAACGACAAAGGGTAAAATGACTAAAATGACTAAAATGTTACGAGTTTCGGGTTTCGAGTTACAAGTACAGTTATACATTCTTCTTCTTAACCCGTAACACGTAACACGTAACTCTTTTACACTGCTTCACTGCATCACTACATTACTGCAACACTGCTTTACATTCTTACATTACCCAATTATATTTGCATGCCAAATAAGAAATGAATATAATCCAAACCTCAGGAATCTGATGCAGCCATATAATAAAAGTTTTCGGAATGGATACCTTGCGCTCCCAACTATCATACAAATGGCAGAGAAGGGTATTGGTGTCATGCTGGCAATAGCAATTAAATAAAGACCAAACCGGTTTACTGCTCCCTGGTATTTATATAAAAGCTTTTCGTGAAGATATTTATACCACCTTGTCCTGTTAAAGAATACTCCGATCCAGTAACCTAATACACCAGCCATGTAGGAAATAACAGCAAGCAATAATACAATAAAACCATATTGTAAAGGTTCAGTGTATTGAAGGGACCAGATCATGAAAAACTCCGGGGGGATGATCCCGAAAGCAACTTCTGAAAAAATATAGACAAAAAGAACTAATATTGGCTTATCCTGAATTGAATCTATTATTGAAGAAGATTTCATATCAATTTCATTCTTAACCAGAACAAAAACCACCAGGATAAAGGCAAGCCAGAAAATCCCTTTAAGCAGGTTCTTTATTAAGAAAGTCCATTTATCGTTTATCTTCAGCATAAGGAAGCCAAAGTTAGCAAATACTTCAGAAAACTGAATAATTGCAAACTTTTTTTAAACCAGGTTGCTATTTTAATTTTTGATATTGAACAGGAAATGTTTTATATTTATTCAGCAATTAATTGTATAGTTTTTTAAAGTTCATTCGAAAAATGAATAAGTGGCAGAATGGCGTTTTGGATTAATAGGCACTCCAGTACTCCAGGATAGTACGTATTATCATGAAGAACCTTTCTTAATTTCAGAATACTGATAAATATGAACTCAAAATCGTTAACCGAATTGCTTCCTGCAGAACATTCAGGCTGGAAAACAGCAAACGAAGATAATTTCTATGATAATGAAACACTTTACAATTATATAGATGGTGGAGCCGAACTCTATTTATCTTACGGCTTTAATAAAATTATTAGTAGAAATTACATTAAACCAGGACAACCGGAAATCCGGGTGGATGTTTTTGATATGATCAAACCCCGGAATGCTTATGGTGTATATACACATTCGCGTGAAAAAATTGAGTATAACTTCGGACAAGGGTCCCAAACACTGATAGGGGCGGTTCTGTTCTGGAAAGACAGGTATTATGTATCGGTTATTTCACAAACTGAAACGGATGAAGTTACAAAAGCTATTCATGGCTTTGCCAGAATTATTGATTCATCTATTCAAGGAAAAGGAAAGATACCAGGTGTAATCAAATTGCTGCCGGAAGATAATCTTGTTGCTGAAAGTGTGACTTATTTTCACCACCCGGTATGGCTTAACTATTTTGCCTGGCTCTTTGAAGATAACTATCTGAATATCACCAAAGAAACAAGATCTGTTTGGGCAAAATACGAAACTACCCGGAAACGTGCCATGCTGCTATTGGTGCAATACCCTGATGAACATACAGCCCGTCTGGGTTATAATTGTTTTACGAAATATTTTTTTCCAAATGCAGGAAATGAAATGTTAAAAAGGGATAAAAATAACCGGTGGATTGGCTGCAGGGTTAAAGAAGATTTATTTGCAGCGGTGTTTAATGCTCCTGTTATAGATATAACTATCAAGCTATTGGATCAGGTTTACGATAAATCAAATTAATACTATCCGAAATGAAATATTCAAGAAGAGATTGGCTGAAATTATCATTCATTACATCTTTAGCTGGCTGTTTTTTCCTTCGATTTCCTGGAAAACTGTTTGCAAAAGGAACAGATAAGTCAGAAGTGATCCTAATACGTGATAAGGAAGTCCTTAAAAATGACGGTAATCCGGACAAAAGGATTTTGTCAGATATGATGGACAAGGCAATTACAACCTTAACCGGAATCAATAACTCATCAGATGCCTGGAAGAGCATTATTAAATCCGATGACATTGTTGGTATAAAAAGCAATGAGTGGAAGCATCTGCCTACGCCGGAAGCTCTGGAAGAGATACTGAAAGAACGGGTTTTAGATGCCGGTGTCCGGGAGCAAAACATCAGTGTCAGAGACCGTGGGATACTTAAAGACCCGGTTTTTCAAAAAAGCACTGCACTGATAAATGTACGCCCGCTGCGTACCCATAATTGGTCAGGTGTAGGAACTCTTATAAAGAATTATATTATGTTTACTAAAAAACCCTGGACCTACCACCCCGATACATGTGCCGATCTTGCTAAACTCTGGAAATTACCGGAGGTTGCAGGTAAAACACGGCTTAATATTCTTGTAATGTTAACGCCTCTTTTTCACGGCACCGGACCACATCATTTCAATAAAGAATTTATATGGAAATATAACGGTCTACTCGTTGGATTCGACCCTGTAGCTGTTGATTCAGTGGGAGTAAGGATACTGGAGAATAAAAGAAAGGAATATTTCGGTGAAGAACGGCCATTAAATCCTCCGGCAAAGCATATTTTGCTTTCTGATACACGTCATAAACTTGGTAATGCCGATACTGAGAAGATTAAGCTGGTAACAATAGGCTGGAAGGAGGGAATACTACTTTAGCGATAATTGATTTGTCTCTACATTCTATATAATCAATTGTATAACTGAATCTTATGAAGTGGGCTATTTTATTCCCATACTCCAGCAATGGGTTCATTGCAATACTCGCACTTCCCGTTTTTAATATGATTCGACAAAATTATATAACCACGTCGTTTAATAAGAGTTTTATGACAATTAGGGCAGAAAGTATTTTCGGCTTCTGTTCCCGGAACGTTACCAATATAAACATATTTAATTCCTGCATCCAGTGCAATTTTCCTTGCCTTAGTTAAAGATGATAGCGGAGTAGGAGGTAGTTGTGTTAGTTTATATAACGGCTGAAAACGGCTGAAATGTAATGGATTATCAGCAAATCCATTTTCATAAAGCCAATCGCACATTTCCCTGATCATATCGAAATCATCAGTCCAACCCGGGATAACTAGATTTGTAATTTCTAACCATACACCCTCCTCATTCAAAATTTTAAGAGTACGGAGTATAGGTTCAAGTTTTCCTGCATTTAACTTCAGGTATATACTGTCTTTAAACGACTTAAGATCAATATTGGCAGCATCCATAACACGGGCTAGTTTTCTCATGGGTTCTTCATTTATATACCCTGCTGAAATCATTACATTTTTAATTCCTGCATTACGTGCCAATATTGCAGTATCGTAAGCGTATTCATAAAATGTAATGGGTTCAGAATATGTATATGCTATTGATTCACAGTCACTTTCAATAGCTGCTTCAACAACTTTATCGGGCATCAGGTCAAAATTCCGGGTTTCACGTGGACTTTTCTGTGAAATGGACCAGTTCTGGCAGTTAAGGCATGCAAGATTACAGCCGGCAGTTGCAATTGAGAAAGCACTGCTTTCGGGTAAAAAATGCATTAGTGGTTTTTTCTCTATAGGGTCAATATGCACAGCACATGGATTTCCATATGCTATAGTGTATAATTTGCCATTATAGTTTAGATGATTGTGACAATCGCCCAGTTCACCCTCTTTTATTGTGCATTCATTAGGACATCGTAAACATTTTAATCCACGTGGAGTGGTAGTGTAATACATTGCCTCACGACTCCATTTCCACAGTTTTTCAGGAGGATTAGCTATTGCTGAAACCGGATTCTTCCCAAACAAACAGGTTATTGGAGCACAGGCGATACCACCCATACCTGCCAGCGTATATTTAACAAATTGTCTTTTACTGATCTTCTTTTTCGACTTTTTCATTCTTTATTTCCTTAATATTTTAAATTCTCCGATACACATGTATCCAATCAGCATATAAAATTACAAAAAACTTACAACTTCTTCCTGTTCACCCATGTTATACCGGCGAATAAAATATTTAACAGTCCTACTACAATTGAAACTTTAGCCAGTCCGATAAGTGGTATAAGAAAAGCAGACACTATCAAGGCTCCGAATGCTGAACCTGCCAGATCAGCGCTATAGATACCGGAAGTAACAGCAGGAACATTCCCTTTCTGTATACGGCTGCCCATAGAAAACAAAGTTCCGACCAGGAAGGAGATGACAATCATCAGAATAAAAAAGATTAAATGAACAATAAACGGGTGACCGGTAATGGGTTTTGCAACATTAATGACCAGGGGTAATAATAGTGCAAATAACCCGATTGCCAATTGATTACAACTGTAACTTACCGGTCCGGGAGCTTTAATTATTCTGCGACCGGTTAATGCCCCAAGGGTAAGACCACCCATAAAAACGGCAATAATAACACCGGACATAAGGTACACATACCCATAAATTATCTGAAAAGCAATAAGCAGGATCACTTCCGATGATGAAGCAGCAAACCCCCCGGTAAACATACCTGCCTGTAGAATATTTAAACGACTCATTAATAATAGCATCACTATCAATGTAATTCCGCCAAATAACCACATATTAAGCTGATAATAGCTTAGCCAGGAAGATATCTGGTGAAAATAGGCAGAAGGTTCAAAGTCCCTGTTAATACCGGCATCCTTATCTAATTGATTCATAAAGAAATTACTCCGGTGCTTAAGCAGGGTGTCATCAAGATAATATAGGTTAACGTATTGGTTTTCAATACCCTTTTCTTCAATTTTACCGGTAATATCAAAACCAACAACATTATTTGATGCCACGTAAAAGTTTTTTTCACCCGGGATCAATATCACATTTCTAAAAACTTGTTTTAGAGTATTGAATATCAAAGAATTTACAATATTTGCTTCCTCACCTGCATAATTACCTGTGGAGGGAAGATCAATTGATAAAACACCAGTATCTGACAAACAGGATTCAAGCTGACGAAAAAATTCTATTGTATAATACCTGTTCAAATGGGCGGTTGAAGGTGGAGGCAGGTTTGCCAGAATAATGTCATAGGGACCACGATGGTTTTTAAGAAACAACCTGACATCTTTGTTATAGACATGTATTCTATTGTCTCTTAGTTTGTCATAATATTTCTCACCTGTCTTTACAAGCCAGGGATTAATTTCAACATAATCAACCTTTTTTACAGCAGGATATTTCATAATCTCCTGCATCATTCCGGATACTCCTCCTGATATCACCAGTATATTTTGCGGATTCTCATGCTGCACCATTGCATAATGAACAGCTTCTTCATTGGCAATAAAATTCAAGGTATTAAACAATAAGACCTGGTTTTCATAGAAATTATGCTGTTCACCGGTTTTTGTAACTGCCAGATTCCCATAAGGTGTTTCTTTTAGGAATACAATCTCCTGGTTTGGATAGAGAAAACCTTTAACAAACCGGTCGAAAGGGGTGAAAAAGGTAATTCCGGAAACCAATAATACAATGATAAGGAATAGTATTAATACAATGGTTTTCCTGTAAAAAAAATTGACCCATACAGCAACGAAAAGATTCAAAATAAGCAAAATGGTTAGTATCTGGAAGGGTGATATCAGGAACACCAGAATAAAGCTGAACAATATTCCACCAATAAGACTTCCTGAAGACTCCAGTGCATAGGCAATATCAATGCGTTTACTTTTGTGAACAAAGGAAAGGCCGGAAGCTAGAAAAGTAAACAAAAACCCTGATAATAAGCAAAAAGGAAGTAACAAGATTAATGATGCGGTAAATATTTCAAAAACCCCCACAAGACTGCCGGGCAAGAAAACAGAATTTCTCAAATAATTAAGCAAGAAGACTGTAAGGAATGGAAGTATCCCCATACCTATCTGTGCAATAAATGATATACGAACAGGATCTTTGATACGATTCATAAACCTTCCCAAATATGATCCAAATCCCGTAATCAGCATCCAGTTTGCCAGTATAATACCAATTACCAGCTCATTGCCCATGAAAACAGATAAAAATTCCCTGAGAATAATTATCTGGGTTACAAGCGAGGTAATCCCTAACACTATCAATGATATAGAGAAACCCTTAGCTCCTGTCGCGGTAAACCCTGAGTTATCAAGGTATTTCAGGTCATCCTGCTTTTCTACCTTATTTTTTTTTCTCCTGAAAATGTCCGTATAGTATTTAATATGCCATGTGAAATGAAATATTGCTATTATCACCATGCTTATGCCAAAATAGACATGGAGTATTGTTATTTGATCAACCCATGGAATATCCAGCTTGTAATTGATCCGGACAGCCATGATAATACCAAGCAAAGCAGTACTAAAAAACGACAAACCCAGAAGGACATTCCATATCTTCCGGTGAGTAACAGTTCTAATTAAACCTATTCTTGATATAGTAAAACTTAACAGGTACAATATCAGGGCGATAATTCCAATTAATATAAGAGGGTAGGGAGTGGACATTATTAACTAAAGTTTTGCACTTGACAACACACTAATATACAGTTGTTAAGATGAATAATGAATATCGATTAACGAATAACGAATTTTGAAGTTCTTATTAAACCATGATTATTTCTTAAATCTAAAATCGGTGTTCCTTGTTCGATATTTTAAAAATGGAATTGTGTACTTAATTGATATTATGTACTTTATGCAAATTCTTATTTTTGTAACTAATTATAATATAAGTAATTAATTTATCTGCGAAACGTTAATTAATTTAGAAGTAGTTCTTAAATCAAAAATCGTTAATCGGTATTCGATATTCAAAATAGGATAAATTTTGAATTTAGAATGCCTGCCACGTGAAATGCGACGCTTGCCCTGTTCACCCTGTGAAACAGCAACGTTGTTGCTCCCAGCTATGCTGGGGTTTCACAGGGTAAAATTTGAGGTACGAAAACATTTCATCAGGGTAGGAGCATAATTCACTGTGGTTCAATTATAAATGTAAAATAAATTTAATTCTACATTCTTTATTCATAATTTTACATTCACAATTTTCTTTTTACTTCTTCTTTTCTTATTTCTTGCATCCTGTATCTTGCATCCTGTATCCTGTATCTTGCATCCTACTTCTTCAATCTCCTCATCTCTCTTTCCGAGAATACAATAGCTTCATAGATGTAAATTTCAGCATCTTTCCAGCCATCCCAGCCAATCCGGGCTTTATTCCTGGCACAATAGCCCAGGAACTCCTCTTTTGTCCAACCGGATTCATCAGCGACTTGTGGAAGGAAAGTACCTGATCTACCATCTTTTATAATATAGATACCATGTTTTCCAAGAGTTATCTCATCTATGGATTGAATCCTTTTTATTGGAGTAAGAACAGATATCTCCAGTTCAACACCTGCCAGTTCATCAGGTGTAACCGGTTTAAACCTGTAATCCTTGGATGAAGCGGCAATTGCCATTTCAGAAATCACTTTATATAATGGTTTTTTAGCATCAAACTGTCCCATACATCCTCTTAGCTTACCATCGCTTGAGTGAAGGGTAACAAATGCTCCGGTAAGGGTATGGAGCCGATTGGAAAATTCTTCATCTTCGATATTTTTTATTTTTCCTTCTTTGATAAAAGTTTCAATTGTTTTACGGGCAATATTTAACAATTCAACTTTGTCTTTCTTGTCAAGAGAAAAACCTGTTTCTCCCTTTTTTGTTGCACTGCTTGTAACACAAATTGACCAATATCCTACCACACGCGAAGAATCGCCATAAGGAGTATCCCCTGAATTCATGTATTTAACCTTATGGTATGTTATATTCTTATCTGCCTCAGTCATATACATTAATGTAAGTACAGATGTCCAACCACACATACAGGTTGCCAGGTTTTCTATACCTTCTGTTTCAAGTTTACCAATTGTTTTGAGAAGTTCCCGTGGTGAGTTTGATATTACAGCATCAGCAGTGCTATTATCAATTTTTACAGCATTTTCCTGTGACGGGTAATGTGAGAAGTCAGTACTGATAACAAATAGGTTTTCGTCTGTGAAGTAGGGTTTTAGAGCATTAGCAATCTTTTCTGCTGTTTTGGGAGCTTGAGTTCCCAGTACAATAGGAACTATTGAAAATTCGTTGTTTAGCCAATACTGCAGAAAGGGTAACTGTACCTCCAGACTATGTTCACCCATGTGGGCATTCCCATTAAAAGAGAAAACATCGTAGCCATTTATTAATTTGGTTGCCAATGGTATATCAACCTTTACTTCACCTAAAGGTGTAATATAATTACCAATATTATAAATTGATGCACCACTAAACATGGTTCTGTGGCTTGAACCGATAATAAATATATTTTTATACTTTTTATCCTGATCAAGCTGCTTAAAAGAGTTTGCTGCCACTTCACCGGAAAACACGTAACCTGCATGAGGGGAGAGGATTGCAGCAACATGCTCTTTACTCACTCTGTGAGTTGCTTTGCTGAAAAATTCTTCCAGCATTTTTTCCAGATCTTTTTTGTTACCAGGGTAAAACTGACCTGCAACTGCGGGCCTCCGGTTAATTAATTTCTGACCTGATTGATCTTCGCTGTTTTTATCTTGCGAATT
>JADFUQ010000132.1 GCA_015222065.1 Bacteroidota bacterium | reverse complement strand
ACTTTTTTCTGCTTGGTATTTCATCTTCAGAGAATGACTATCGTCTTAGCTGGGAGATGAATAAAAAATTAAAAATCAGTCTGCGGAAAAGCACTGACCATGTTATTAAAAGGGAAAAAATTAAACAGACTTTTTTGGTTTACAAATTTTCTGATGAAGAGGTTTACCTGCAATATTTTCTAATCGCCAATAAGAGCGAGAATGGTTTCTTAATTGAAGAATTACGCAATATGGATTATTTCCTGCAAATTCATGGTGATCTTACAAACAAACAACAGGAACAGATCATTTCTTCTGTTAAGAATATTAAAGGGGTATTCGGTGTCTTCAAGCTGGATATAAATACCCTGAAATCAAAGAACAAACTTATTATTGAATAAAAAAAAGGGACCGCATATGCAATCCCTTTTTCAACCCTAAAATTAACCTATCTATGAAAAAAAACCTATTAACTGTCTAACATATTTTCTATTTCTTCTTATTCACTTTCTTTTTCTTAACCACCTTCTCCTTCTTATCTGAAACAACAACATTTATAACTCCATCCTCACTTGTTTCAATCCTGATTACCTTCACCTTATCTAATGCAATATCTGTGCCAGTTTTCTTGTCTTTTACAAAAAGTTCAAGTTCTTTTCCGTCCTTTGTCGTGAAATGTATAGGTTTTTCGCTGCTTTCCAGAACAATAACTTTTTTTATTTCCTTCTTTTCATCACCTTCACATTCTTCACTAATTATTATTACTTCTGATTTTTTCTTTTTCCCGTCTTCTTCTTTCACAATAATATAATGGTCTCCTGACTTATGATCAACCCATTTCATATGATCACCACTACCACGTTTGTGAATAACAGTATGACTTTCTCCGTCACCGTCAACAGTTACTTTAATTTCCATCTCTTTCACATCCACATCTGCATCAATATCAGCAGAATCCTTAATTGTAAATACATATGCATGGGTCATTTTATCACCAGACATCTTTTTTTTCATCACATAATGCTTTTTCTTCATCCCTTCCGTATCCTCATCATCAAAATAGGTGATAACCATTTCATCCTCGTGAATTTTCTTCAATGAATCCAACTTTCCTTTATCTACATTATAGACAAAAAAGTCAATATTCTTCTCTCCTGATCTTTCCATTATAAAATCATCTCCGTGATGGTGCATAACATCCATCCCTGTCAGTTCATGGATCATTTCTTGAATTTCATCTTTATCCATATCTTCATCAATAGTAAATGAAGTATCTACGGTTGTAACATCATTTTCCTTTACTTTAATATGAATTTTCTTAATCCCTTTCTCCTGTGCAAGAAGAAAAGTTCCGGTAAAGAGGCATAGACTTGCGGCAAATATTAATTTTCTGAAACTAATTTTTTTCATGGCTAATTATTTAAGAATTCTTAAAAACAAAAATACGTCAAACTTATGTTAACGAATATTAATGGGATGTTAAATATTGTTAAAAAATATATGAATAAAAAAATCAAAACTATATTTGTATTGATATGAGTAAGAAGAAGATCTGGTTTTTAGCAATCATTATGACACTTGGTTTACTGGGCCTGATACTTGTACAGGGATACTGGATGCAAAGGGCTGTTAATCTGAAAGAACAACAATTCAAGCATTTTGTAAACCAGTCGTTAACAGCTGTAACAAATGAGTTGGAGCAAAGAGAGGCCCTTCTTTATGTTGTTGATGAATTAGTACTTTCAGAGGTTGATTCATCAGGCAAACAATTTCGTTACAATTTTTCTCCCCATTCTGCTATTTCATTTCAATCTGAAAAAGAAAAGGACAAAATAAAAGAAATAAGAATTGAAACAAACACTTCATTCTACCAACAAAATTTTTACCTCTCTGAAGACTTACAAAGCAATAGTTACTCTATTAGTGATAGTATCGGGTTAAGTATTGTTGATCCGGACATGAAAGGTCTTACAGAAATACTTTCCTATCCTGACCAGATTTTTAATGCTTATTTGAGGCAAAAAGTAAATAACAAAACCGTGATCATTAATAAAGTTATGAATAAGATGATCAAAAAAAAGCCGGAAATTGAAAAAAGAATTGATTTTAACACCATTAATAAGTTACTGGAAAAGGAATTCGAAAAGCGAGGGATTAATATAAACTATCAGTTTGCTGTAAAAAAAGTAAACGCCGGTCTGGTATGTAAAACGGATGATTTTAGAACAAAAACTAAATCGGATGTATATATACGGGCCCTGTTTCCAAACGATCTGTTTTCATCCAAGGCATTTCTTACGCTGTACTTCCCAAAAGAAAAAAAGCTGTTTTATAAATCACTGGGATTTATGGGAGCTTCTTCAACTTTCCTGACAATCTTCCTGATAATGACATTTATTGCTACTTTGCTAATAATATTCAGGCAGAAAAAGCTATCGCAGATTAAGACAGATTTCGTTAACAACATGACACATGAATTAAAAACGCCAATTTCAACTATTTCTCTTGCTTCTCAAATGCTTAAAGATAAAGGGATAGGCGTTACAGGGGAAAAACTCAAACATATATCAGGAGTAATTGAACAAGAGAGTAAACGTCTTGGTTACCAAGTTGAGAAGGTGCTCCAGATGGCAATTTTTGATAAAGGAAAAATCAAATTAAAACGTGAAGAAATTGATGTCCATTTACTGCTATCCAATGTAGCATCAAACTTTGAGATGCAGATTAATAATAAAAATGGCAATATCATTTTGGATCTTAATGCAAAAAAACTTATTATCAGAGCAGATGAAGTGCATTTTTCAAATATCTTATCAAGCCTCGTTGATAATGCTATAAAATATTGTAGTGCAGAACCTGAGATCACTCTATCTGCATGGGACACCAGAAAAAAATTGTTTATAGCAGTAAAAGATAATGGTATTGGTATCTCAAAGAAAGACCAGAAAAGAATATTTGAAAAGTTCTATCGTGTTTCAACAGGAAATATTCATAATGTAAAAGGATTTGGGCTCGGTCTTTGTTATGTTAAAACCATTGTTGAAGAACATGGAGGTTCAATAAATATTGAAAGTCAAACCGGCAAAGGGACACGTTTTATATTATCATTCCCTTTTAATAACAATAACCATGGATAAGACAAGAATACTGCTAGCTGAAGATGATGAGAACCTGGGATCTCTGTTAAAGGAATATCTGAATGCAAAAGGCTATGAAACTGAGCTCTTCAATGACGGCAATAAAGCATATAGAGGATTTATCAGGGAATACTTTGATCTTTGCCTTCTGGATGTTATGATGCCTGTAAAAGATGGATTTACACTTGCCAAAGAGATAAGGCAAATAAACAGTGATATGCCAATACTTTTTCTCACTGCAAAATCGATGAAAGAAGACATTTTGGAAGGGTTCTCAATAGGTGCTGATGATTATATTACCAAGCCTTTCAGTATGGAAGAGCTTCTGTACCGTATCGAAGCTATCCTTCGCCGGACTAAACAAGACACAACACGGGAAAACAAAATTTTCCAGATTGGTCAATATCTTTTTGATACGCAAAATCAATTCCTTAAAAAAGGAAACAAAAAAAAGAAGCTTACAACTAAAGAATCAGAATTACTGAAACTTCTTTGTAACAATATGAATAAGGTTCTTGAAAGAAATTTCACATTACGCACTATCTGGATTGATGATAATTACTTTAATGCCCGCAGCATGGATGTGTATATTACCAAGCTTCGCAAATACTTTAAAGATGATCCGTCAATTCAGATCATAAATGTACATGGGAAAGGTTTTAAACTTATTTGCTGAATTTAATCTTATATATGTAATAATTTATCGGGCTAGTCGAGCTTCAGAACCGCCAGGAAAGCCTGCTGAGGAATTTCAACATTTCCAACCTGCCTCATTCGTTTTTTCCCCTTTTTCTGCTTTTCCAGTAACTTTCTCTTCCTTGTAATATCACCCCCATAACACTTGGCAGTTACATCTTTCCGCAATGCTTTTATTGTTTCGCGGGCAATAATTTTTGATCCGATTGCCGCCTGGATAGGAATATCAAACTGCTGCCTTGGAATAAGTTCTTTAAGTCTTATACACATTTTGCGGCCCAGCGCATATGCATTATCCTTATGAATTAATGATGACAGAGCATCCACCATTTCTGAATTCAACAGGATATCAAGTCTCACAAGATTAGCCTTTTCAAAACCCGATTGATAATAATCAAAGGATGCATAACCTTTTGAAATACTCTTTAGTTTATCGTAAAAATCAAATACAATTTCAGCAAGAGGCAGTACAAAAGTCAATTCTACCCTGTTGCTTGTCAGATAGACCTGGTTTTTAATAACCCCTCTTTTATCGATACATAAATTCATAACAGACCCCACATATTCTGCCTTCGAAATAATCTGTGCAGTAATATAGGGTTCTTCAATGTAATCAATATGAGTTTGCTCCGGCAACCCTGAGGGATTATGCACCTCGATAATCTCCCCCCTGGTTGTATATACATTGTATGATACATTTGGAACTGTTGTTATCACATCCATATTAAACTCACGGTCGAGCCGCTCCTGAATAATCTCCATATGAAGAAGACCAAGAAATCCGCAGCGGAATCCAAACCCCAGTGCTGCAGATGATTCCGGCTCAAAAGTAAGTGATGCATCATTCAGTTTAAGTTTCTCCATAGAGCTTCTCAATTCCTCATAATTATCGGCATCAACAGGGTAAATCCCTGCAAAAACCATTGGTTTTACATCCTCAAATCCACCTATCGCTTTACCACAGGACCTTTCAACATGTGTAATGGTATCTCCTACTTTCACTTCTGTTGAAGATTTGATCCCCGATATAATATATCCTACATCACCGGCACTTAATATTTTCCTTGGTTCTAATTTAAGTTTCAATACACCTATTTCATCAGCATGATACTTTTTACCGGTTGCAACAAATTGTACTGAGTCCCCTGTTTGTATCGTACCATTAATAATTTTAAAATATGCATGTATCCCGCGAAACGAATCAAATACCGAATCAAAAATCAATGCTTGCAGAGGAGCATCAGGATTACCAACGGGAGGTGGCACTTTTTCCACGATCTTCTCCAGCATCTGTTCAACCCCCATTCCTGTTTTCCCGCTGGCTTCAATAATTTCTTCCCTGTCACATCCAATCAGGTCCGTTATCTGATCCTTCACATCTTCCGGCATAGCACTATCCATATCCATTTTGTTCAATACAGGGATTATTTCAAGGTCATGTTCTATTGCAAGGTATAGATTTGATATTGTCTGTGCTTGTATTCCCTGGGTAGCATCAACAATAAGCAGTGCCCCTTCACATGATTTTATCGCCCGTGATACTTCGTATGAAAAATCCACATGCCCCGGAGTATCAATCAGGTTCAGGAAGTACTTCCGGTTTCCGGAAAAATATTCCATTTGAATTGCATGACTCTTGATCGTAATTCCCCTTTCCCTCTCAAGATCCATATTATCAAGCACCTGATCCTGAAAATCTCTGCCGGTAAGTGTACCGGTTTTTTGCAGTAACCTGTCAGCAATCGTGCTCTTTCCATGATCAATGTGAGCTATTATACAAAAGTTCCTTATGTTTTTCATTTCTCCTTACGCCATTGAAATATCCCACAAATATATTCATTTCATTAGATATGAAAACAAGCTCTGGTAAGTATAATATAAATGAAAGTAATTTAATTAACCTTAGTTGCTGGGTGCTGGTCTGCTGGTTACTGGTTACTGGTTGCTGGTTACTGGTTGCTGGTT
>JADFUQ010000013.1 GCA_015222065.1 Bacteroidota bacterium | reverse complement strand
TATTCTCCAAAATCATCAAATGCGATCATCTCATCAGGCACTCCCAAGTCGTATAACAATTTCTCAACAGCGCTATTCATTAAAGGCGGTCCGCAGAAGTAATATTCTATTTCCTCCGGTTCCTCATGTTTACTAAGGTAGTTATCATACAGAACCTGGTGAATAAAACCCGTTAGTCCATCCCAGTTATCCTCTTTAAGCGGTTCGGAAAGAGCAATATTAAACTTAAAATTGGGAAAATTTCTTTCCAATTCACGAAAGTGTTCTTCATAAAATATTTCATTTTTTGATCTGGCACCGTACCAATAGGTCACTTTTCTTTTTGTCTTAAGAGTATTGAACAGGTGCAACAGGTGAGAGCGTAGCGGGGCCATTCCGGCACCACCGCCAATATAAACCATTTCCTTGTCAGTATCTTTAATAAAGAATTCACCATAGGGACCTGAGATTGTAACTTTATCACCCGGTTTCCTGGAAAATATATAGGATGAACAGATACCCGGGTTCACTTTCATAAACCTGTTTTTTGAGCGGTCCCATGGCGGAGTGGCAATTCGGATATTCAGCATAATGATATTCCCTTCAGCAGGATAATTCCCCATTGAATAGGCCCTGTATGTCTCTTCCGGATTTTTCATTTTTAGGTCCCATAATCCAAACTTGTCCCACTCATCATGAAACTCCTCTTCAACAAGTATATCTTTCCTGAAATCAATATCAACTTTAGGAACATCAATCTGAACATAACCACCCGATTTAAAATCAAGGGATTCCCCTTTATGTAATTTAACCACAAACTCTTTGATGAAAGTTGCAACGTTCTTATTCGAAACAACTTCACATTCATATTTCTTAATATCCAGTATAGATTCAGGCACCCTGATCACCATATCCTCGCGAACTTTCACCTGACATCCCAGTCTCCAGTTATTTTGTTGTTCTTTACGAGTAAAAAAGCCTGTTTCAGTTGGAAGAATAGATCCACCACCTTCAAGCACCTGGCATTTACACATTCCACAGGTCCCCATTCCACCACAAGCTGAAGGGAGATAGATTTCATTGGCTGATAATGTTGACAAAAGTGTTGATCCCGGTGAAACCTGTATTTCCCTGTCATTTATTTTGAATTGCACTTCGCCCTGAGGTGTAAGTTTTTTTCGCGCGTAAAGCAGAATAAGTACAAGAGACAAGATCACTACCAGGAAAACAGCAATACTCACCAGGATAATTTCAAATTGTGAAAGTAGTAATATCATTTTGTTTGTATAATATTTAACATATATTTTAAAACTCTTTTATATTAAATCTGCAACTATTCATTGCCTAAAAGTTGCTGGTTACTGGTTACTGGTTACTTAAAACCTCAAACATTCTTCAAACCTTGAACCTTGAACTCTTCATTCTTCCTTAATCACCAACTCACCTTACTCAACTACTCAACTCTTCTTCAACTTTAAACTTTGAACTTTGAACCTTGAACTCATAATTTAATTCCCATAAAACTCATAAAAGCTATACCCATTAGTCCGGTAATGATAAATGTTATTCCCAGTCCGCGTAATGGAGCCGGTACATTCGAATACCTGATTTTTTCACGGATAGCTGCAATGCCAACAATAGCAAGCAACCAGCCAATACCTGAACCGAGACTAAAAACAGTAGCTTCACCAATATTATGATATTCCCGTTCTACCATAAATAACGAACCTCCCAGTATAGCACAGTTAACTGCAATAAGTGGAAGAAAAATACCAAGAGATGTGTATAATGCAGGTGTAAACTTTTCAATTACCATCTCAACCAGTTGTACTATTGATGCAATAACAGCAATAAACATAATAAAGGTAAGGAAGCTGAGATCAACATTAGCAAAATCATCGCTTATCCAGACAAGTGCTCCTTTACTGAGGAGATAATTCTCAATAAGATAATTGACAGGAACAGTTATTACTAATACAAATATTACAGCTATTCCAAGGCCAACAGATGTTTTAACAGTTTTTGAAACTGCCAGGTAAGAACACATACCAAGGAAATAGGCAAAAACCATGTTGTCGATAAAAATCGACTTAACAAATATATTCAGTAAGTTTTCCATAGGTAAAATATTAATCTCTGTTTATTATTATTTGGCGACTACTCACCTCTCTTATTTCTTCATTCTACCAAAGTGTTACGAGTTTCGGGTTACGGGTTACGAGTTCACGCCTTCTTCCTTACTCACCCACTCAACTACTCACCATACTCAACTTACTCAACTTTCTTCAATAAGCTCTTTATTCCTGCTCCTTTGCACCCATATAATAATACCAATAATTATAAGAGCCATTGGAGGCAGTATCATAAATCCATTGTTCTCATATCCAATGTTATATATTCCAATTTTCTCAAAAACCGGATATCCGAATAGCTCTCCTGATCCAAGCAATTCACGAAAGAAACCGACTATAATAAGTATCAATCCATAACCGGCTGAATTGCCAATACCATCCAGGAAGGCAGACCATGGTTTATTGCTCATGGCAAATGCTTCAAGACGACCCATAATTATACAGTTAGTAATTATCAGTCCGACAAACACCGAAAGTTGCTTACTCACATCGTATGCAAATGCTTTCAGAATCTGGTCAACCAGAATTACCATTGTAGCAATTACTGTAAGCTGCACAATAATTCTGATTCGTGGAGGTATCATTTTTCTAAGTGCTGAAATAACTACATTAGAAACAGCTAAAACAACCATAACTGATATAGCCATAACCACAGCAGGTTCAAGCTTAACGGTTATTGCAAGTGCAGAACAAATCCCAAGTACCTGAACAGTAATTGGATTGTCAACGTTCAAAGGATTAGTAAGAAGTTTAAGGTTCTTCGAAGAAAATAATAGTTCTCTGTCGCTCATTTGTTATTTTTCATTTGATTTGTAAAATAAGTTTGATAGCTACCAAGGCAGTCATACAACATCTTTTCAAGTCCGTTACTTGTAAGTGTACCTCCTGAAATGGCATCAACTTCATTTAAACTCTCAGGATCGGCTCCACCCTTTACTAGGTCAATGGATATAAATTCCTTTTTTTTATTAAATATTTTTTTATTTGCAAACTGAGCTTCAAACCATTCGGTATTTATCTCAGCTCCTAACCCGGGAGTTTCATCATCATGATTAAAATTGGCTCCGTATATTGTTGTAAAATCATCATTTAATGACACAAATCCATATATGGGTCCCCAGAGACCTTTACCAAAGACAGGCACAATATATTTTTTTGTACCATCATCAAGAGAGCTGATAAATACAGGGAGGGATCTTTGCTCAAGGGTTTTCCTCATTTGTAATCCCATTTCAATCTCAAAAGCATTAAGGGTTTCCTGTTCTTCGGTTTCAGCATTAATAACAAAACTGTCTGAAATATATTTATCATACAGTTCTTCAGCATTTTTTGCGTTGTTTTCAATTCTTATAGAAGAAAGCATATTCCTTTTTTTCTGTATCTCGATATTCTTTTCCTGTAATGGATGAAGCACCATTGCTGCTGTACTAAGTAAAGCCGCAACAATAACAACCATTATTGCTGAGAATACAAAAATGTAAGTATTGCTAAAACTTTTCATCTGTTTATATTTAGTATTTTAAGTGTCATGTATCTTATATTGTTTATTGTAATTCTAACTATTCAGTGACTAAATGAAGAAGTGACTAAAGTGTCTAAATTGCCTAAAGTTATAACTTCTTCTCTTCTCAACTTTAGTTCACTTTATACTTTAGCTCACTTTAAACTTCTTCTCAACTTTAGGCACTCTTTCCTCTTAACTCTTAACTTTTAACCCTTAACTCTTCGCCTTCTTTTCTTAATATTTGCTTCAATAACATAATGATCTATTAATGGAGCAAATACATTCATCAGCAATATTGCAAGCATCACACCTTCAGGATATGCAGGATTAATAACACG
>JADFUQ010000131.1 GCA_015222065.1 Bacteroidota bacterium | reverse complement strand
TGATTTAGCGGATCGTCCCAAACCATCTCCCTTGGACTGTAATGCCTTGTCCATTGCAAATACAATTCAGCAGGCAGTTGTTCAGGACTCGAAGCGGTTCTTTCGGCATCATAGCGCCACATGGGCCAGTCGTGAGCAAAAATCGGAGTTGATATTATCACCTGAATCAGAATTAAAAGTACCTTTCTTGCAAATAATTTCATTGTTTCTCAATATATATTGTTCTGTGAGCCAGTCCGTTTGCATTTTTATCGTGAGTAACCAGTAATATCGTCCCACCACGTTCAGTAAAACCGGACAGGCAGTTCATCACAATATCCGTATTTCCCTGATCAAGGTTCCCGGTAATTTCGTCAGCCAGAAGAATTTTAGGATTATATAAGAGCGCCCGTGCCAATGCTGTACGTTGCTTTTCACCGGTGCTTAGCTCCGCCGGTGTATGTTGCAGGCGTTCTTTTAGTCCAAGTGATTCAATTAGTTCATATATTTTGTTTTCAGGAACATTATTTTTTTGTGCTAATGCAGGGACCTGAACATTTTCAAGAACGGTCAGGTATGGAATAAGGTGGTATTGTTGAAAAACAAAACCAATATTTCTTGCCCTGAAAACAGCCCTTTTTTCAGCAGACAGGTCATAAATATTTTCACTGTTAATTAATATCCTGCCTTCGTCAGGATGCAGCAGTCCCCCGGTAGTAAGCAGTAGTGTCGTTTTTCCACAACCACTAGGACCATGTATTGCTAAAAACTCACCCTTTTCAACTGTCAGTGAAATGTTATCCAAAGCGTGGATAATTTTATTTTCCGTAGTATATTTTTTTGAGATATTCTCTATGTGTAACATTTCTGAGTAAGCGTTAAATTCTAAGTTTCAAGTTAGTATTTTGTTGTATAGTGTCATATTTTTAATTTTTAATTTATAATTTGCATTCCTATTCCTCTCTTAAAACCTCAGCCGGGTCCTGTCTTGCTGCCATTACAGCAGGAATATACGCGGCAAGCAACGACAGAAGCGGTGCACATAATAATACCAACAAAAAAAAGTATAAATTGAACAGGCTGAAAGTAAACAGCCCACCCCAGGCACATCCTATTCCCAAGCCCAGAAAATAGCCGATAACTGCACCGGAAATCCCAATCAGCAATGCCTTCAAAAGGAAAAGACGCATTATAGACTTCTCCTTCACTCCAACCGCCCTTAATATACCAATTTCACTTTTCCTTTCGCTAACATTGCCGATAAAAAGAAAAGCAATCCACAGGGCGCTTGAAAGAAGTACCAGCGGTACAAGAATTGCGGCAAATTTTTCCAGTTCGTTACGAAGCTTTTTACGATGTATCTTTTCTGCTTCGATAGCATCTTGTGCTTCTTTTGCTGCCCTGGCTCTTGCTTCAGCACGGATAAGCACTTTACTTCCTTTTTCAATAACCTGTGTTCCGGGGAGTACACTTTGAACTTCTTCTCTTACCTGTGCCTGATTGCCGCCCGAACAAAAACATTTCAATGCTAATATCGCGTTTATCTTTCCCTGCTTATTCAAAAGTTCCTGGGCTTCCTGCAGATTAATCCAGATAGTAATATCATCCTTATTACCACGTGGTTCATTACATTCCTCAACTTTGAATTTTCTGCCCAAAAGTTTTACTTCATCTCCTTGTTCCAATCCCAGTTTATCATGCAATTCAAATCCCATTATCATTGTGCCTTTTTGAACGGAAATCATCATAGGCTCTTTTGGATCTTTATACAGGAAAGGCACTTCGCCTCTTATTCCGATAAGTAAAACCGTGCGGCGTTTCTCCGGCCATTCAATTTTTTGCTGCAAACTGGGTAATAAGTGACGAATTAGCATACTATGAGAAGCTGCAAGGCTGTCAACATAGCTCTCCGGCATAAGTTTCGAAGCAAAATCATTGGCAAACAAATCGCTGATGTTCTGGTCTTTCGGAAGTATCAATAAGTTGAAACCCAGCTTTTTCATGATCTTACGATAATCATCTTCCAGCAGAGTCATTCGTTCACGTGTTTCCGCTTCTTTTTCAGTTATTATCTCATTGGTTTTAAGGTCATGCACCTGTAACATTGTCAATGCACCTGTAACTGTTGTAACTGCAAATACAACGGATAGAAGTCCCAAAAAGAAATTGAGCTTACGGCGTTTTATCTCTTTAATTACCAGTGTGTTTATGTTCATTTGTTCATTTGTTCGCTTTTCTCTTTAAAATATAAGACACAATTAGCACTGCAATCACAAGCAAGACAATAACAATTAATATATTTCTCCACAATGGCCTGATAGCGCTTTTACCTTTTATAGGCTCCTCCGGTTTTTCAACATCATTGTCAACAACAATTTGCCTGATAATCGTATCGGTGATGTTCCTTCCGGTCGTTTCCTTTGCTTCAGGTTCTATTACTTCCTCTTTTTCGATTACCTCAGCAACTTCTTTTTTATTTCCCGAAGGGATAAAACCGGATAATCCGGTTATTTCAGGTATTTCTTCCTGAATCCAGGAAGTATCGCCAATAGCTTTTTCCCAGTCGGCCATAAAAAGCAGGTCGGTACCGGGATTATCTTCCTTAATAGTACATGAACACCAGCCAATAATAGCGTTACAAGCTGTTTTGATAAGTTTATAGTTAATCCCCTTACCTGCAAGGGCATATAGAACACGTCCTCTTCCGAAAACAGGGAAGGCTAACGGGGCATGAAAAGAAGCAAGGTCAGGTTCAGTACCAAGCAGCATTTTAACAAAAATCTCTTCTGCCGGATTGGTGTTCGAAACTCTTACCATCGAAAATTTCACCTTGTTATTGGGAATATTAATATCTAATGGTTTACCGGAAACATCAGTTGCAAAAGATGAAAGTTTTAATTCATCTGATAACTGATTAAGCTGTTTCTCTAATAACCCGGCTAGTTTATTATCCTCGCTCTTTTTCCCGCTATCAAGGAAAAACCATACTACGGCATCTCCTTTTTGAATTTGATGAACTGCTTTCCTGCGAGCCGGGGAGTCTACCAGTTTCCTGACATTTTCATTTGAAAGTGCACCTTGCCAAACCAATCCATGTTTGTTAAATTCTTTTGGATAAAATAAACGGATCACAGGTAATTCCTCTTTCCGGATTTTTTTATTTTTTATGTCTGAAATTTCTACAACTTTCAAATTTGCTTTTATGCCGGTTACAGATGATGCTTTCAGATAATTAAGAGCACGTTTCTGGGCGTCATTAAGATTTCCGCTGTATATAACTTCTACCGTATATAAGTATGCCGGCCAGCGTTCCAGCGCGTAACGAAAAACAGGGGTAGTGCAACTCAATACCGGAGTGAGATAGATGTACTGTAAGAACATGATTAAGAAAATGATTCGGGTACCGGTAGTAATCTTTATTAATTTCATCTAATAATTAATCCGTTCTGCTGCAAGAATTATAATCACGATATAAAGATAATCAACTTTCTTTTTCATATACATCCATTTAATATCGAATTCTCGATATTTACGAAAAATTATTTGAAAGAAAGGAAAAAAAGTTTAAATAGTATTGTTTTATAAGAAAACGTAACTTAATTTGTAGTTATAAAGTTTCATCTAAAAGAAATAATTCGTGGTTACAATCAGTTTTAAAAATCGATTTATCAAGACTGCATTTTTTTGCATGTTTTTTGTTTTAAACGCGGGCTATGCACCCGGAAATAGCAATAAGGAGGGAGAATCAACCTTATTAGTAAATGAGGAAAAAAAGGAAAGAGTTTTTGTGATTCATTCCCCGATCAGGGACTTGGGTGAATTTCGTAAGCTGGTTGAACAGGCTGCCCGGTTGAAACCATTTGGCAGGGTTGAGGTCAACGTTAGTACATTAGCTGACAAAGGGTTTCATGATGTACCCGAAGGAGGAAGTCCGTGGCACGAATATGCAAGCAATAATCCCACACCTTACAAATTTTTTCCGGATCCCAGGATCGCTCCTTTTATACCGGCAGAATTTGTTAAGAAAAATCGCCAGCTTCTTTTAGACAAGGCTGAAATTTTACGTGAATACGGTTTGGGAGCTGCTTTCTGGTGTTACGAGCCAAATTTTCTTCCTGAGGAATTTTTCGAAGTTTATCCTCACATGCGGGGCCCACGGGTCGATCATCCCAGAAGAAGTAATCAGGAAGCTTTTGCCCCCTGCATCAGTGTGAAAGAAACACGGGATATGTATGCAAACATGGTAGCTGAATTGATCAGAAACGTACCGGAAATAAATACTTTCTTTTTCAAGACCAATGATGCCGGATCCGGTATTTGCTGGTCAGACTGGCAATATACCGGCCCTAATGGCCCTGTGCATTGCAAGGATCTTAGCATGGGTGAAAGGGTTCAAACCTTAATGAATACATTCAAGGAAGGGGCTAAAATGGCAGGACAAGAAATAACTATCCATTTAACCGGTTCAATGTTCTCTGATGAAGAAAATACGGATATTAAAAACCATTTGCCTGATAACTGCTATTTCAAAGGACAAAACACATCTATTATTGAGGACATGGGCATACAAGCGATGATTGTTAGTAACTATCCGGTACGGGGATTGTTTAATCCTCTGGAGATTTTGAGGAGCCTGAAACCTTTGAACAATGAATCAATAAATACAGTCTTCATAAATTTCAGGGTGTCTTATGACAGAGGTTATGAGCGCTTAGATGCCACAGATAAATTAATCGGTATGATAGTAAACCACTTGGCTGATCCTCCCCCTGATGATGGATTAATCCCAACATTACAACTATTGCACAAACTATGTGAGAACTGGGCAGGTAAAGGTTCTGCAAAAGGTTTGTTTAATGCTTTTGTAGCTTTAGATGAAGTTTTTAAATATAAAAGGGTGACAATACCAAGGGTAGCTCCAATTTATTGGGGCGTTTCTTCCAGATATATCACCCGTCCGCTTGTTATAGCTCCACAACGATTAACAAAAAAAGAAGAAGAATATTTTCTTCCATACATTTTTAATGTTTCGGAAGAAGAAGCACGTCAGGACTACACGGATATACACGGC
>JADFUQ010000130.1 GCA_015222065.1 Bacteroidota bacterium | reverse complement strand
TGAGGTGGTTCATGATAAGTATCAGCTGTTGGTCGGTGTGTTTGAGTAGAAAATCCTGTGATAAAATTACTTCAGTCAGAGTATTGAAAAATTCTGTTATATCATGATTAAGGTATTAACACTGTAGAGTTATAGTTCAGTAAAAATGTTTTTTTCTCATACTGACCTTCGCCTATCTCAAAGGAAATACGATACTTCCCCTGGGCCAGCTGTAATCTCCGGGAACCACTGGCGGAAAAGACAACCCTGTCATCCATGTCATAAATCTTGTATTCAGTGTACGCGTAACGACATGAAACCCACAAGGTATATAATTTTCGCAAAGGAATAACCCCCAGGTCCACGTTCTCACTTAAGCTAATGGTGTCTGTGTATCCCTGATAACCCTGCATTTTCAGTTCGAGAATGACGGTATCGCCAGTTAAAATTTTAAATGTATACGGTGTTTGTGAGGCCTGCACACTATTAATCCAGATCTCGGCACCTGTGGGTTCCGTTTGCACAGTCAGTGTTTTAATATTCAGGACAATGGGGATAATGAGTGTTTCAATCTCTCCTGGTTCCAGTTCAATATCGGTATGGAAATAAACAATATCCTGGTCAATGGTTTCGAAGCTGTATTTCCCGGCAGGCCGGTTTTCGAGCACGCCTGGTGCTGTAACCGTATCAATCGAGGCAGATCCGGAGGATTGATATTTTACACCCAGGTTTATAAAGTCTCTGGTTGTTTCAGGGTGAAGTTGGAGAACGATTTGACCCGGCTGCTGAGAATAATGCCGGTAATAGGTCAGACCGGCTGAGAACAAAAACAATTCCAGGATAGCCAGCTGAAAATATCCATTACTGATCAGTGATCCTTTCGATTTGGCATGATTGGAGACAACACCGGCGGATAAAAAACCAAGAAAGATGAGCATGGCGAAACCTGCCGGCCATATATAGTTTTTGATCACATTCGCCGCCCTTAAAAATATTATATTGTCAAATATGGCGATAAGCAGAATAATAATTAGTGATGTTAATAGAAAAAATACGGTAAAAAACAATCGAAATTTTTTCATAATTTTTTTATTCCTGTGAAAACAGATATCATGTTAAATAGTATCATATGATACTAACTATAAGTGACTGTAAGCAGAATAATTTGGTTACGATTGAATGAAGATATCCAACCTTAACGGAAATATCAAGCAAATTGCGGTTTGTCGAATATTTTGCCGTTACATACGGGAGTCTACTACACTTACAAATTCTTAAGATTCATTATCATTTAATTTCTTAGTTACCTTATCCAGATGCTCTTTATAGATCGCTAAGTTATTATTACCTGATTCTGTGCCTTTATTAACGGCGATCTCGTAATTTTTTTTCGCTAATTCTAATTTACCTGCCGCTTCATATCCTTCACCCAGACTATCATAAACATTCACTGACTCAGGATAAAGCTTAACATTGTGCAGAAAGAATTCGATGGCTAAGTCTATTTTTTTCTCACCAATGGCGCGGTAGCCCATGGCATTCAGCACATTTTCAGGAATATCAACTTTGTAACCAAATTTGTCCGTTAATTTTTTATAATGATCCTCAACTGCTTCTATACCCTGGTCAGCGACTGCTGTCTCGATTATCCAATCCTTATACAATGTTTCCATTCCATTGTACAAGCTTTTTAACGGTACCGTCCCATGATTGTCATTTTCCATTACCATATAATGCCATTCTAGTCCATCCGGTTTTTTTGTTTCCAACAGGTTGGTAAATTTCCCAAGTGGCTCGACATAGTTTGCTTCATCGCCAATAGTGATATATAGAAAATTTTTAAAATCCATCGGTTCCTGCATTTTTTCGATGGTTTGGTTTAAAGTATAATTATTATCCCACATAATATATGGGCTCATCGTGAAGTGAGCTTGAAACATCTTTGGATATTCAAAAAGTACATGTATCGAAAACATTCCTCCTAATGAGTGGCCTTCTAACAAACGATATGGTAGAGTGCGGTAATTTCCCTCGATATAGGGAAATAATTCATCTTGTATGAAACTGATGAATTTTTTTGCTCCGCCGCTTTTTGGCCTGTTTTCCATGTTTGTTGGTGTGAAATCACGCGTACGATCCACATTTACAATCGCAACAACAATCATTTGTGGAATCCTGCCATTTCGCGAGAGAAACTGGACTGTGGAAGAAGCATGTTGGAAATGAGTACGACCATCCAGAAGATACAAAACAGGATATTTCGTCGTTGTCTGATCATACCCATCGGGTAAATAAACCATAATCTGACGTTCTTCACCCAATACTTTTGATTCAAGATGGATTGATTTACCAATTATTACATCTTCTGCACTACCCTGGGCATTGATGTTGACCGGCAGAAAAAAAGTCATAACTAAAAACAAAATTGATGAGCATTTAATAAAACGTCTCATAATGATCTCCTATTTAATATAAGGGAGTGTAAAAATTAACCGCAGAGAATAACTCGGCGCTCGGTACTCGGTTCTCGATACTGGATGCTCGATACTTGTTGCTATCACATCAATTGCTTTGTAACCAGCGCCGAGAACCGAGCAACGAGAAACGAGTCGAATTCGATTTTGTATACGAGGAGGTAGTTCCAGAAGTTGCCCAAACTAAAGTTTCAACTCCTTGAGATCGACTCCACGATAATCTACATCAACATATTTTCCACCTGCTTCGATGCTCCTTGCCACAGCATCAGCAACAGCAACACATATATGACCTATCATAACTCCAGGAATGACTGCTTCTTCTCTTGCAATTTTACCCGTAGCCACTTGATAAGCTGCTTTGAAGTTTCTGGAAAAGGCATCAATATAACCTGCCGGATGTTCTCCGGGATAGGGTGAATATTGAGCAGCGTCTGTAAAACCCATCGCTTGTAAATAAGGTGGGTTATTGATGAGTTTCAGATTCGCCACGGATTGCAGGGTTAATTTTCCGGAGTCCTCAGATACGGGACTTTGTCCAATTTCCATTTCATTAGGATTCGCCTGGTTCCAGGTAATCCTTCTCTTCGATCCACCTAAAGTAATTTCCCACCAGTTCTGTCTGCCGGCCATGTATTGGGTAACGAGAAAATTTCCTCTACCTCCGTTCTGGAATTCACACAAAACACTTGAATAAAGATCACTCTCAACTTCAACCAGTTCGGTTTCGACGGCAACTTTTTCCGCGCTAAAAGCATCAGTTCTTCCTATAGGTTTATTTCTTTGTTTGACGATGGTGGCAAAATCAACAATTAAGCGTGTAGGGTATAAACCACCCATGAAATAGGCTGCACTAACCAAATGGGGTAAAATATCTTTGGAGGCACACATTTTGCCTTCTAATCTCCAGGACCATACATTAGGATCCATCAACCAATCCTGTTCATAAAAACCTTGTACAATAGCAATATCTCCCAAATCGCCTTTAATTCTCATCTCCCTGGCAGCGCGGGGAAGGGCATGACCCATATAATTTATATTGGTCATAAAAACTCCCCCCTCGGCTTCATACTTTTGTGCTCTTTCCAATACTTTAACGGAGTCCTCCAGGGTAAGGGTCATTGGTTTCTCACATACGACTAATTTCTTACCGGCATCCATCGCCAGGATTGACCAATCTGCATGAAATTGGTCTGGTCCGGCGATGTGTACGGCATCAATTTCGGGATCTGCAATCATCTCTTCTGCTTTTTGAAAGGTTTTCAATCCCATACTTTTAGCCATTTCTTGTTTAGCAGGATCATCATCTGCCACAGCATATGCTGTGGAAATGTCCCAATTTAGAGCAACCGCATCGGCATGTACAGGTCCAATAAAACCCATACCAATGAATCCCATATTAAGTTTATTAGCCATTATCTTCTCCTTTATTTATATATAATAGAGTTCTGCAAAATAAGGCTTTTTGTCATTCCGGGCTTGACCCGGAATCCAGAAAACTCTTTATTTTCAATGGATTCCCGCTTTCGCGGGAATGACAATGAG
>JADFUQ010000129.1 GCA_015222065.1 Bacteroidota bacterium | reverse complement strand
GTTTAACATTCTATGCACCGCGTCAGCAGCAAACCCTCCTGCTTAAGCTGATTTGCGATGCCTGTATATATTTTCGCGATGTAGTTGGCGATAAAGAATATGCCGAAAAACTTTACGAACCAATTAAGTTGATCGGAGATTATCAAATGGCTCAACCCAATACCCCACTTGGAATTTCAGAAGGCAAGGTGTATGACGGGCGTATTCTGGTCGGTCTTTCCACATACTGTCTTACTGAAAATGTAATATCCGGTGAATTTAACCGTGAACACGTTGAAACGGTATTTGATCTTGCCACGAGAATGAGTGAACATACACTTCTTCATAATGGCTGGTACGATGATGGTGGACTTAAAAGCCATGATGGCTATGGTACAATGAATGTTCTATGGGGACTTTTGGAGGCCAGGAAGGTTGCACTCGCTACTGAAGAGGATGATTTGGCGGAGCTTTTTGAAAAAGCAATTTTTACTGCTTTTAATTTTCTGGCCCGGACCAATAGCACCATAACCGGGTACATTCCTCAATGGATTCCCTCGCGTCACGGAGCATGGAGTGCCGGGGATACGTATGAGATGATGAATGAAATGGAGCGTCAATTCGGCGAGGATGAAAATGTACAATGGTTTCGTTCACACATCTGTTATCGGAATATTACATATGTACGAAAATTGACAACCGGATATAATGAAACATCGTCTTTGGGCAGTAAAAACACTTTACCAGTGTATTTGATGGAATGTGAGGAATATAAAAAAGCTGTACAGTAGAATGCCCGGTAAACAGTCTTATACTTTATAACAAATACTGAATAATTCTACTGAGGATTTTTCCTTCAAGTTATCCGAGCACCGCTGAAGATTTTGCGGAGGCGTAAGGCTTTGGTTACCGGAGACTGTGAAGGCTGGTGACCGTGCCTTTAAGACACAGTTTTCTAAGAATGAATAAAACCTTGTTATGCTAAAAAGTTCGGACTATAACCTTGGATATGTATTAAAACTATCACTTATATCTGCACTTGGTGGTTTACTATTTGGTTATGATATCTCGGTTATTTCAGGGGCCATACCGTTTATAACAGAATATTTTGATCTGAATGAATGGTGGAAAGGATTTGTCGTCAGCAGTGTTTATATCGGTTGTATGGTAGGTGCTTCACTTGCCGGCCGGCTAAGTGACCGATACGGGCGAAAACCTATGCTGATAGTTTCTGCGCTTCTTTTTGTAATATCAGCCATTGGATCAGGTATTGCCCGGGATCTTAGTGAGTTTTTCATCTATCGTCTTATTGGTGGGTTTGGTGTTGGCATGGCCTCACTCCTTTCCCCTATGTACATAGCGGAAATAGCCCCAGCAGAAATCAGAGGACGGTTTGTTTCACTAAACCAGTTTACAATTGTTATTGGTATTCTTGTTGCATATTTCGTTAATTATCTGCTTGTGGATATAGGGACTAATAACTGGAGATGGATGTTTGGTTCTGAAGCTGTTCCTTCAATTATTTTCTTCGCAGGCATGTTTTTAGTACCTGAAAGTCCCAGATGGCTTATAAAAGCTAACAAATTTGATGAGGCAACAAATATCCTGAAAAAAATCGGTGGTAACACGTTTGCGAAAGAAACACAATCACATATCAGGGAAACTCTGGAAAATGAAACCCGGGGTACTTTCAGACAATTATTTAATAAAGTGCTTAGACCTGTTCTCCTTATTGGAATTATCCTTGCTGTTTTCCAACAATGGAGTGGAATTAATGTGATTTTCTTCTACGCACCTGATATTTTTTCCAAAACAGGAATAAATATTGAAACACAACTCGGCCAAACTGTGCTGGTTGGGGTCGTAAATGTAACCTTCACAATTGTTGCCATACTGCTTGTTGACCAGGTGGGAAGAAAAACTTTAATACTTATCGGATCAGCCGGAATGGCTATTTGCTATATTATTATAGGCAGTATGTTTAAATCAGATAACTTACAGGGGTTTGGACTTCTAATAATGGTATTATTTACAATCGCTTTTTACGCAACTTCTCTTGCACCTGTTACCTGGGTGCTAATATCTGAGATTTTCCCGAACCGAATAAGAGGATTAGCGATGGCCGTTGCAACCTTTTTTTTATGGATGGCTTGCTATTTACTAACTTTAACCTTCCCGGTTATGATGGATATATTCGAAGGTGCAATAACATTCTGGATATATGCTGCAATTTGTATTGCCGGGTTTTTCTTTATATGGAGAAATATACCTGAAACAAAAGGGAAGACCCTGGAAGAACTTGAACAATTATTGAAAACAAGAGAAATACCTGCCAACATATGAAAGCCAGGCAAAGAATAATAGTTACCGGATTCGTATGTTTATCACTTGCAGGATGCTTTACTGATGCTGAAGAGAACAGGGTTACTATTGTAGTTACTGAAACAAGAATCTGTAAAACTTGAGTTTATCAAAAGAATTCCACGAGGATCTGCCTCCGGGATTATATATTTTATATTTATTAAACTATAAAAACATTGCTATGAAAAAATTATTATCGATTGCTATTGTATTGCTTCTCAGTCAGGGATTAACAGGGAACCTGTTTTCTCAGGTTAATAATCAAAAAGAGGGGCGTGCAGTTTGGGTCTCTTCCACAAATTTTGTTTTAGAGAAAGACAAGGCGGTTACACAGATCAAAAAAACGCTCGACCAATATCGTTCAATAGGCATCAATACGCTATATTGTTTTAGCTCCATGCCGGATCAAAATAATAAAAATTGGGATTTTCTTAATGTATTTATAGAAGCAGCCCATTCAAGAGATATGGAAGTGCATCCCGTTTTTTGCCCCGGTGGTGGGGTTAAATTGGAAGGCGTGATCAAACAACACCCGGAATGGCTAATAAGAGGTAAAAAACGTGAAATATATTCGCAATTGAACCTTGTACATTTGGGAGCGCAGGATTACATTCTTGGTAAAATTTCAGAGGCGTTGAAATATAATATCGATGGAATACAGTTAGATTATATTCGATTTCAGGTTAACCAGGGATTCAGCTATGATGAGGCAAATTGCAGCGCTTTTAAAAAGGAATTTGGAATAAGTCCACTGGAAATAAAACATCAGGATGGTGGCAATCCAATGTGGTGCGAGTGGATAAAGTGGAATGCAAGGCAGATTGAAAACTTTGTCAGGAGAATAAGAGAATTGATGGATGAAAACGGTAAAAACGTTACCCTGTCTGCTGACGTGTTTCCGGATCATGAAACTGCAAAAGTGGAGATAGGACAGGATTGGGGACAATGGGCAAATGAAGAATTGATTGATGTTTATTGTCCTATGCTATACACAGACAATAATAATGTATTCAGGAGAGGTGTGAGGGCGGCTGTAAAATTAAATAAAGGGAAGAAAGGTATGGTTTACGCCGGTATCGGAATCAGGTCTGCCCATAATAATGCCACACCTGAAAATGTAGCTCTGCAAGTGCAAATTGCAAGAGAAGAGGGAGCCGATGGTGTGGTTTTCTTTTATGGTCCTTATTTGACGGAAGATTTTGTAAACGAACTTAAATCGGATGTTTTTATAATGAAATGATGAAATTTGGATATTTTTTATTTAAAAAGAAAAGGTCTGTGGTTATGAATTTAAAATTATTGATCCCTGTTTATTTTTTATTAACAATTGTTCTGTCAACATGTACAAATACTTCACAAAAGGAGAGTTTTAAGCCTCCTGCTATAAAAAAACTCGGCACCATCGACACTGACCTTGTCGAAACATCACCAGTGGTTTTTAATGGCAAACTTTACCGGTTTGAATACGTGCGAACAAAATATGAGCACAATAAAACTAACGATTCCTATTTGCGGTTTATTGATCATGAATCCGGTGAGGCAACACCGTCTTTTGGCAAGGGTTTTCATCTTGGAAGTGCTTTTGTCTTCAATGATACAGCATATGTAACTGCAGTGGATAGCTGGGGCGGCGAGCATATTGCAATGTTTGTTTCTTCTGATCTGGTTAACTGGGAACAGCGGTCTGTATTGGATCTTTACGGTTATAAGATTTACAATACTTCGCTTTGCAAAGCAGATAATCGATATGTGTTGATGTACGAGATCGGCGATCCACCGGAGGAAGCTGGACAGCGGTTTACTGCCCGTTTTGCCATTTCCAAAGACCTGATTAACTGGAAGGTGACGCCGCCGGAATGTAATTATGCCAAAGATCGTTATACCGCTCCTCATGCCCTGCGATATCTCAATGGATATTATTACGATTTTTTTCTGGAGGCAAAAGGGGATTATGAAACATACGAAACATATGTGGTGCGTTCCAGGGATCTGATACAGTGGGAAGCGAGTTCACTAAATCCCGTTTTGAAAGCTTCTGATGAAGACAAGAAAATCGCCAATCCGGGATTATCTGCAAAACAAAAACAAAAAATTGCCGAGGCAAATAATCTCAATAATTCAGATATTGATTTTTGTGAATTAAACGGCAAATTGATCATCAATTATTCATGGGGGGATCAACTGGGTACAGAGTTTCTGGCAGAGGCAGTTTATGACGGAACGCTGAAAGAATTCCTGGAAGGGTGGTTCCCGGATATTGAAGATTAATACTATCACCTAAAATTTTAATCCGGTCAAACCAATAATAAATGGTTTCACTCATATTTGAAATGTTAAAGTAATTATTTTGTCCTTTTTAATTAATTGTTGAATAACTATGTGGGTTTTATGAAATTCGGAAAAATAAAAATTTTGTTGATCTGTCTTGTGCTGGGAACAAGTTTCTTTTGCGCACAAGGAGAAAAAGTTACCATTATTGCTCCTGAAACGAAAAAATCGGATGCGGGTTACAAATTGGCTTGTGAGTATGTAATCAAAGCACTTTATTCAAGAGATGTGAGAGCTTCTGTTATTTGGATTGAACAGAATGCGCCATTACCAGACGGCGACCTGATACTTGTAGGCAGCTATAAAGAAGTGAACGAAAAACCATGGCAAGCATCAAAACCGGAAGAATACTGCATTACCCCGGTTTCCCTGACCGGCCGCCGAACGATGATGATTGAGGGAGATGAACGGGGAATGATGTACGGAATGTTCAAGTTAGCGGAACGAATTCGCATTGAAGAAGATTTTTGGCAGGTTAAAACCAGCATAGCGCCAGCCTTCCCCTTGCGCATTTTCTCCGAGGAGGGACAACTGCTGGACATCCCTGACCGGGGATATTACATAGACAAACCACCTTATGTGAACGAAAAAATACTGCGCGAAGAAGTCGATGAAGTAAAAAAGTTGATTCGACATATTGTGAGCCTCGGTTACAATGCCTTCTCGCTGCTGCACCTCGGTGTCGAAGAATATATTGATTACAAATACCTTGAAAAACAGGTATATCCGACGAATGATCGCCATCGAGTGCGCTCAACCGTGTTTTGCAAATATCTTAAGGAGGTATGCGACTATGCTCATTCCTTACACGTAGATACGTATTTACAGGTTTATGAGATTCAGTATCCGCCTCAGTTAGATAAATTGTATGGGATCGACATCGATAGTCCTGATATCGGACGGGTAATAACTGCAAGATACAAAGAGCTGTTTGAACGCGTACCACTGGATGGAATGATTGTTACTGCTACCGAGACAAATTTACGCCTGAACTATCCCAGTAAAACTCTATGGGAAAAGAAGGGATATGAAGGTGCCGGCAGAATGATTAGCATGTATCACAACGCCTGCACAGCAGCAGGTAAGAAAATTATTTTCCGGCTCTGGCGGATCGCTGCTGATGTTAATGGTGTAAACGAAATAATCAGCTATATACAAGATGATGCGATAGTGGCGATAAAAAACACCGGCAGTGATTATTATCTTAATTGGCCTACAACGAAAGTGATATCCAGTGGAATAGCTCAGGAGCAGCCTATGGTAGTACTGTTTGACGTGTTTCGTCAGTTCGATGGCTGGTCACGTTTATTCATTTATATGAAACGTTGGGGAGAGGTGGTGCGCATCTGCCGGGACAACGGGGTTATGGGCATAAATGCCTGGGGTGCCTGGTCAATGGCCTGTAATTGGCCCGACCACAAGCCCGGTTACTTTGAACCTGACCAGGACCCGGTTTCATGGCGTGGTCATTGGAACAGGTTCCGTATGTTTACCAGGGGCTTTACACCGGGGCAGTCAAATGCTTATCTTTTAGCAAGACTGGCATGGAATCCGGATGAAGATGTTGTGCAAATCACTGAAGATTTTGCCGCTTTACATATTGGAAATGATAATGCTTCAGCTGCAGCAGAGGCGCTGCTTGCTACTGAGGATGCCTTTGCCGAAGAATATATCGGAACGGGCAGTGAAATAACTCACCCTGTTTATCTTAAGTGGACCATGATTTTTGCACCCAGGGAAGAGTTTATGGAACGAGCATATCAAAAAACTCCTTTAAAAAAGCTGTTAGAGAGCAATTTACGGGCGCTGGATAAAGTGACTCTTATGGAAAAAATCTTTTCCAAAACCGATCCGTCAAAAGCGCCTGATGCCGAAAATTATGCCAGATTTAAGGAAGGTATTGATAAAACTGCCCTGTACCTGCGAACATTTTATCTCTGGCGGGAATGTTGGTGGCACAATCGCTCCGATAAAGATTTAACCGGTAAAGAGAAAGCAGCTAATGCGGAAGACCTTCAGCAAACAAAAAAACGACTTTTAAGGTTGTTTGATCAATGGGAAAAGTATCCTGAAGAAGCCGGGTTCTGGCGCGTCACATTTCGTTATGGTAAACCTGAAATTCCTAATTATTTTCCCAATTGGTGGCCGCGTGGTGAAACCACGATGGAATCTACCGCGAAAAAATTCGGGCAAAAGAATTGATTTTTATTAAAAAAAGGAAAAACCCCTTGTTAAAAAAAATCGAATACCTGCAAAATAAAGTTGCAAGAACACATTTTGTCACTCCATTGAGTATTTTAATCATTTTCTTTTGTTTTTCATTCATCTATTCTTCTGCACAACCTGGATGGAAAATCAAACTTAATGATCATGAAAAGGTACGACATGGTTTCACACAGCCACCTATGTGGTATGCACCCCATGCCTATTGGTTTTGGGACGCTCCGCTTGATCCCGAATCTGTTGCATTCATGGCAAAAGAGATGACAAAGCAGCGCCTTAATCCCGGATATGTTCATGCACGGCACAACAACGCCCTGAGCACTACATACCCCAAACTTCCGCTTGAGCAGTGGCTCTCTCCACTGTGGTTCGACAGCTTTAGCGCGGCTCTCAAGGAGACGGAAAATGCGAATATGACACTAGGTTATTGTGATGAGTATTGGTGGCCCAGCGGTCAAGCCGGGGGACGCGTATTACAGGCTTTTCCCGAACTTGAAGCAAAATCTCTGCGATGGGCCAGACAAGAAATAAATGGACCAGCCACTATGCGAATGCCAGCTTCGAAATTTAGTGTAGCGGGGCAATTATCCGATAAAAACCTTATTATAGCAAACAGTTTGACCATTATTGGTGAAGGTGAATCTTTTTCATGGAACGTCCCAAAAGGGAAATGGGTGATTTACTCTTACAACATCTATCACCATCCTGGAGTTTCCTACGGTAAAGTGAGCTATCTCGATCCAAAGCTCATGGATGTTTTTATTCCGATCGCATACCAACCTTATGAGGATCATTTCGGAACAAAGATGGGCAAGGCAATTCCCGGAGTTTTTAATGATAATGAAGGCGATTACGGCTGGAAGATGACTTGGTCGGAATATTTGGCAACTCGCTACACAGAAATGAAAGGAAGGGATATCCGCCTGTGGATGCCGTTGCTGACAGAGAAGGATAATGAAGGATTGTGGGTAAAAGCCCGGTATGACTGGTTTGATTGTGTTTCAGATGTGTATTGTAATCAGTTTATAGGCAGATTGAGCGATTGGCTTGAAAAGAGGGGCATGTATTGTATATCCAATTTTTGGGAAGAAAGCTTAATGCTGCAAACACGTGCCGTCGGTGATTTTATGAGAATACAACGGGCGGTTACCCTGCCCGGTAATGACTGCCTGCAAATGAAATCGCAGCAGGTGCATGATTTCAAAGAGACGCAGTCGGTGTGCGAATTTGAAGATCGCCCGTTTATGAGTGAAATGATGGGCGTAGCTGGTTGGGAGCAAACGCCTGTTCAAATGAAAATGACGCTCAACGCGGTCACAGCATGGGGAGTTACTCATACCGTGCCACACGCAATTAGTCTGAACAGAAAAGTTGAGACTATCCCTTACCCTCCGGATTGGTTCACTGAAAATCCATATTGGCGCTATTTGCATTTATGGACTGACTTTGCACGCAGAGCTGCTTTTGTCAACCGTCAGGGACATTTGGTGGCCGATGTTCTTCTCCTGAATCCCCTGGAAAGTGTTTGGGCATTGTCGGAAGGATATTTTACAAGCGAAGACGGAAACCAATGGGATGATAAAGTTATCGAGATAAACAAGACTTATTCCGAGGCAATGGATATTCTTACCCAAGCCAGAATGGATTACCTGATTGCCGACCGTTACTATATGCAAAAGGCTAATATTTTCAATGGGAAAAGCGATTCTTCTTCTCCGCAAATACGAATAGGAAATCACGCTTTTTCAGCCATTGTTTTGCCACCGATGTTCATTTTATCGAAAAGCACAGCACAAAAAATATTTGATTTTGCTCGTATAGGAGGAACGGTTGTGCTTTTGGGAGATTTACCCACTGGCTCCCCGGAAAAAGGTGCTGTTGATGTGGAACTCGTGAAAAAAATGGAGAAATTGAAAACGTTTCCGACAGTCATAAATTTAGCAGGGAAAAGGGACAGGCTGAATCAATTACCAGTTTTTCTATCCCGGAAAATCAAGCCCCGGTTCAAAATGTTGTCCGGCGATTTACCTTTGCTGCTCTCTCATCGTAAAATTGGACAGGGCGATTTTTACTGGCTGGCAAATAATGAGAACACAGAACAGGAATGCACTCTTTATTTCCGGGACGGAACCGGCAGGGCGGAAATCTGGGATTGTGAAACCGGTGAGATTCATCCCATAGCATATGAAAAGCAAGTGGATGGCTGTGTGGTTAACCTTAATATTAAGCCCTGCGAGGCTTTCTGGCTTGTTTTTAATCCCGCCAAAAACCCAATTCCCGTTGAAAAAAAGGTTCTTCCGAAATACACTGAAATTAAACTCAACGGACCCTGGCGACTCTCTTTCCCGGAAACCAATATAATAAAAGTATCCACTGCAAAAATGTTGTTTCCTGCCACTGAAAGTTCAAGTAGCGAAATTTATAAACTACAGTATGACGATTCTGACTGGAAATGGCACAACCTCTTTGGAACAATCAGGTTTTTAGAAGATTGGCACGCCTCTTTGTTTTTCAATCCAGATGCTTTTAGCAATAGGTATTATCGTTATACTTTTAATCTCGTCAGTTTTCCTGAAAGTGCATTTCTCAACATTATTGCGGATAGCAACGTTCAGTTCTGGCTGAATGGGAAATTGGTTCCACCTGGAAAACAAGCGGGCAGTTGGGCAAAAGTAGATTTGCACGACATTTGTTCCTTCTTACAAAAAGGTAAAAATACTATCGCAGCGGAAGTTGCCAGCGATTACGGTTACGGCTGGTTAATAATGCAAGGGCTGGTGAAAATGGGAAATGGAAAATCGTATGAAATCCTCAGCAATAAAAACTGGAAACAAGCTAAATCACCTTCACCTGGTTGGCAGGATTACGGATTTGACGAATCTGAATGGGAGAAAGTAGAACTGTTGCCGCCAAATGTATCATCTAAAGAGATTCGCAATATGCCACAGCCGCAAGAAATTGATATGAGAAACGACGTTGTCTTGTGGCGTTTAAGCGTTCCACCGTCGGCAAAGGAGGTGATATTGCCAGGTCTTTCAAAACAGGCAAAAATCCGGATTGATGGTATGGAAACAAAAGTAAGCAGTGAAAAATTCGTCCTGCCGGAAAATGCTAAATTGGTTGTTGTACAAATCAAAGATAAGATGAAAGGACTCACTTCACCAGCCCAATTTATTTGTCAGGGTTCTGCACCTGGCGAATTAGTTTCGTGGATAGACATGGGTTTGAAGCGCTTTTCAGGGTTTATGGATTATGAAATTAGTTTCAATCTTCCTTCGAATCAAGGAAAATTACAACTCGACCTGGGAGAAGTTTTGTACATGGCAGAGGTCTGGGTTAACGGTCAAAAGGTTGGTGAACGGTTGTGGCAGCCCTTCGCGTTTGACATATCTGAATTTGTTCATTCCGGCAAAAATGAACTGCGTATTCGCATTGGTAATTTGGCAGTAAATGAAATGGGACTCAAAGATGATCTCAATGAACTTCGGCATTGGGGCTGGACAGGTACACCGCCGGATTCCGCTTTTGATGCAGGCCTGTTTGGTCCGGTCAGGATAATAATTGAAGATTAATATTTTTTCTATATTTGATTCTGGTATATTAGAATTTAACTTTATAAACAAACAATGAAATCTATAATGAAAAAAGTTTTCTTTCTAAGTTTGATATTGGTGTTTATTTATGCTGCAAATACAACAGGAGCGGCTCAGATTAAAGATAATATTTTCAATGTGCGTGATTATGGAGCAGTGGGGGACGGTAAAACCTTAAATACTCTGGCTATTCAAAAAGCTATTGATGCATGTGCCGAAGCTGGAGGAGGAACTGTTTATTTCCCCCCCGGGACTTATAAAGCAGGTTCCTTTTATCTAAAGAGCAATATAACTCTATACCTCAATACTGGTGCAACAATTCTGGGCAGTAAGGACATGAAGGATTATGATGAATCAGAGCACCATTACGGTTCACGATATTTCTTTATTTACGGAAGGGATGTTAAAAATGTATCAATTGTTGGCGGAGGGACAATTGACGGTAATATGGCATTGGATAATAACAATTTTGGTCCTTTGGCAGTTATTTTTGAGTATTCGGAAAATATACTGATAAAAGACATTGATATTATAAACAGCGCCGGAACTGCTCCTTGTATTCACTATTGCAATCATGTTGACATTATCAGGGTAAGGATATTGGATAGTTTTGGCGCAGGAATATCTACTTCATGTTGCACTGACCTTCTTATTGACGGGGTTTTTGTGGACAGCCCGAGAGATGATCCCCTGGTTCTAAAAAATGAAGGCAAACCGGGCAGTTTCGGTTTCCTGACGAAAGATGTGATTATTACAAATACTACAATACGCAATACCAGTCACGGCGCCATAAAAATCGGCACAGGAACTGCCGGTGTTTTCAGAAATATCGTTGTCAGTAACTGCACTTTCGAAAATACCGGTCCTATGTTTTTAATAGACCTTATGCGTCCTAAAAAGAAAGAAACCGTAGAAAGAGTGATAGAAAATATAACATTCTCAAATATTGTACTGAAAAATGTGGAAAGGATGTTTCGCTGGACATCGCTGGACGTTAACAGACCGATAATACGAAATATTTCTATAAGCAACATCATAGCTGATGGTGTTCATACTCCTTCCATTATTTATGGATTACCGGATGCCCCGATAAGCGATTTATCATTTAGTAATATAAAAGTCACATACTGTGGCGACCGCGCTCCTTACTGGCTTAAAACTCGTTACGTCAAGGGTTTGAAGCTAAACAATGTTCAGCTTCAGCTAGGTGGTTTGATCGAATCTGCCCTTATTTATGAAAACGGGGAAGAACTGGAATTAAACTCTGTGAATATACATGGTATTGGTGGTAAAGGGCCTGTAATTAAACTAAATCAGGTAAAGGTAGCCTATATTCATAATACTCAACTACCGGAGGTAGAGACATTTGTTTTTGCAGAAGGTGAAAAAACCGAAGATATAAGTTTAGTGGGAAATGATTTTAGTAAAGCGAAAATACCTTTTAATGCGGCAAATGAAGTTCAACAGGGAGCAGCATTCCCTGAAGCTGAAAAGGTCAGCTATAGCAATCTGGAAGTGACGAAGGAAATAAAGGCAAATGAAAGTTTTATAGTAAATGTTACACTTACAAATACCGGGAAAACAGGCGCTTTTAAGGCTGGTGTTTATGTCAACGGTAAGCTAGCTTGTTCAAAATGGCTATGGCTGGAACAGGGAGAAAATCGGAAAGTGGTATTGACAACTCCCAGGTATTATAAACCTCAGGACCTGGAAATTTCAGCCGGATATCTTACAATTACGGCGAAGGTCAGGCCAACACCGGCGGCTTTTGAATTTGGTGAAATAGTAAAAATAAACTCACCTGCAGCAGCGGGCAAGCTGACTACAGTAACTGTGCCTCTTAAGAACATCGGGGGAGATAAAGGCACTAAAAAGGTAAAACTCTACGCAGATGGTGAAGTGATAGCTTCAAAAAAGGTTACATTGGATCCGGGAGAAGAAAAAGATGTAACAATTGAACATCTGTTTGAACAAGCTGGTCCACATAATCTTAAAATATCCAACTTCCCCATCTGGAACTTTGCTACATACTCGAATACAGAAGCCCATTATTATCAGACATATGATAAGATAATAATTGAGGCAGGCGGGGGAAAAAATACTCTCTGGAGCGAAAAAGAAGAATACACTACAGCCTACTTAAAAGACGTAGAAGGTGACTTCGTCGTTACAATGTATTTATTAAGCCATACAGTTACCGGCGCTTACGCTCAAGTGGGTTTTATGGTGCGAAATGATATAACAAGGCCCGGCAAATCTCCTGGTTTTATTATTCTAAGTGTTGAGCCTAAATACGGAGCCCAGCAGCAGTGGAGAGCAGACACTGACGGTAATGGTTCATTAGACAGTTATGATTATGGCTGGGTTGGATACCCTATGTGGTTCAAGTTGGAAAAACGGGGAAAAACCTTCACCGCATACACAAGTCCTTATGATACACTATGGTATAAAAATGATAGCGTTTATATTATTCCATCAGCAGGCAAAATGCAAGATGTCGGAATATTTGCAAATGCTTTTAGTGTGAAAAATGAATTGAACCGCGTTGTGATTCAAAACTTTAAATTGGAAAAACCGGTTTCGCAACAGACTGTTAAATACAGCAACCTGAAAATATCAAAAACCAGGTTAACAGCGGATGAATATTTCACAGTAAGCGCTATAGTATCAAATACAAGTTCTGTTAGCGGACCTGTGAAAGTAGTATTTCATTTCGATAATCATGAACCCTATGCAAAATGGATTGAGATGGAAGCAGGAGAAAGCCGTGAAGTGAAATTCTGTGTTACGCCTTTGGATATTAAAGAAGTATTCCGTTTAGGATTTGTTATTCCAGGACAAAATTATTGGCCTGGAACTCATAATGTTACAATAGGTACAGCGCTTCCAAAAACCCTGACTGTAATTTGGAAGAAAGAAGATTAAAGGTAAGATAATTGAATGATGGAATGATTGAATGATGGAATGATTGAATGATTAAATGATTGAATGATTGAATGATTGAATGATTGAATGATTAAATGATTGAATGATTAAATGATTGAATAATTGAATAATGGAATACTATATTTATTAACTAAATTAATACTTTAAATTATGCAAGTTGAAATTTTTGAAACAAAAGAAGAATTAGGCGCTAAAGCCGGAGCGGATGCCGGTGGAGAAATATTGAAAACTTTAGAGGAACAAGGATTCGCTAACATTATTCTGGCAACAGGAGCAAGTCAGTTTGAAGTCCTGAATCATCTTATTCATTATCCCGGAATTGATTGGTCTAAAGTTGTAATGTTTCATCTGGATGAATATATTGGAATGCCAGAAACACATAATGCAAGTTTCAGGAAATTCCTGAAAGAACGGTTTGTAAATAAGGTTGAAGGCTTAACAAAAGTTAACTACATTAATGGTGATAATCCTGATCCCAATCAGGAAGTTCGCCGCATAAACGAAATTATTTCAAACTTTCCGATTGATTATGCTTTTGTCGGAATTGGTGAAAATGGACATTTGGCGTTTAATGATCCCCCGGCAGATTTTGAGGTTGAAGACCCATACCTGGTTGTTGATCTGGATGAGAAATGCAGAAAACAGCAAATGGGGGAAGGCTGGTTTGGTTCTCTTGAAGAGGTCCCTGCTAGGGCTATCAGCATGTCAGTAAAACAAATTATGAAATCAAAGCGGATAATTTGTTCAGTACCGGATCAAAGGAAGGCAGAAGCGGTGAAGAATTGCCTGGAAAGTGAAATTACAAATTTATATCCAGCATCAATATTGCAGGAACATCCAAATTGTACAATTTATCTTGACAAGGAATCTTCCTCCTTATTGTCAAATTGATCGGATCATAAAAGCGTAGTCTTATTAACTTTAGTCACTTTTATTGATAAGTTATGATTATACCAGGATATGTAGATCTGCAGGTAAATGGTCACATAGGAATCGATTTTTCAAGTATTGATCTTACAAAAGATAAGATCATTTCTGCCACCAGAGAATTAAGAAAGCAGGAAACTATCGCCTTTCTGCCCACTATAGTTACCAGTCCCATGGATGTTTATGAAAAGAATCTTCCATTGATAGCTGAGGCCATGGAGGAAAAGGACATGGAAAATGCAATTTTGGGAATTCATCTTGAAGGACCATTTTTGTCCGACTGTGAAGCAAAGGGAGTACATAACCCGGATTGGATGTTAATGCCTGACAAGGATCATTTTGATAAACTTTATAATCTTGCTGGTGGGAAAATCAAGATGATTACTATTTCCGCTGAACTTCCCGGTGCAGAATCCCTTTGTAAATATGCATCAGGTCTTGGAATTACTGTCTCCCTGGGGCATCAAATGGCTACAGAAACTGAAATTTATGCTTTGGCCGGAGCAGGTGCAACCTCACTTACTCATTTAGGAAATGGCATTCCGCATCTTATCCCAAGACATCATAATCCGCTGATTGCAGGAATGGCAAATGACGATCTCACAGCCATGATTATTACAGATAGTTTTCACCTTCCTCCTTCGCTGATAAAAACTATAATCCGTACGAAAGGGCCAGAGAACATTGTAGTTGTTAGTGATGCATCGCCGGTAGCAGGTTTATCTCCCGGGAATTATTTTTTGTTTGGGATTGATACCGTTTTGGAAGAATCAGGATTATTGCATAATCCCAAAACAGGTTATCTGGCAGGATCTTCATATACCATGAAACAGTGTATAGAATACCTTAAGACCTTAAATCTTCTGTCTGACCGGGAATTGCAGGAAGTTGGATTTTTTAACCCTTTGCGGCTGATTAATATAAATCCTGAAATATTGTTGGCGAAAGCGGAATGACTGGAATGCCTGACTTACCCGCATTGTGTTTTAGCAGGCAAGAATGAACCAAAATAAAAGAGATCATGATAAAAATTGGATTATTCGGTATAGGACTTGATACATACTGGTCACAGTTTGACGGATTACTTAACAAACTAAAAACTTACCATTCAGAAATAAAGGACCGTCTCGAATCTTTTCAAGTCAATATTATTGATGCAGGGATAGTTGATAATCCGGGAAAGGCCTGTGTAGCGGCAAAAAAGTTTATATCTGAGGATGTTGAACTGATTTTCCTGAATATTTCTACCTATGCGCTTTCTTCAACAGTTCTTCCGGTGGTTCAGAAAACCGGGAAACCAGTGGTTGTACTGAACCTACAGCCTGTATCTGTCATTGATTATGAGAAATTCAATGCTCTCCGGGACCGGGGAAAGAAAACAGGGGAGTGGCTTGCACACTGCCAGGCATGCTCCGCCCCCGAGATCGCCTGTGTTTTCAACAGGGCAGGTATTGATTATTTTTTAGTTACAGGATATCTGCAAGACCCATTGGCATGGATCGGGATTGAAAATTGGGTTGATGCTGCAAAGGTCAGAGCCATTATGAAGGAAAACCGTGTTGGGGTAATTGGTAATTACTATGGAGGAATGCTTGATGTTTACAGTGATCTCACACAACACTCAGCTTTATTTGGAAATCATTTTGAAATAATAGAAGTAAGTGAACTGAAATCGATTCGTGATTCGATTAATCAGGAAAGCATAATTAATAAAACGGATCAATTCCATAATGAGTTTGATGTTTCACCTGAATGTGAAGAAAAGGAAATTGGACGTGCTGTAAAAACATCCTGTGCCCTTGATGAACTTGTAAAAAACAGACAACTTGGTGCAATTGCATACTATTTTGAAGGCAAGGGAGATCCTGAATATGAAAATATTGCCACCTCAATCATTGCAGGGAACACTCTGCTTACAGGTCATAATGTACCCGTGGCTGGTGAGTGCGAGGTGAAAAACGTTCAGGCTATGAAGATACTGGATGCTTTTGGTGCAGGAGGGTCCTTTTCTGAATTTTATTTAATGGATTTTGAAGATGATGTTGTTTTGCTTGGACACGATGGTCCGGCACATCCTGCTATTGCCGAGGGGCGTGTAGGATTAGTGCCCCTTCCAATATATCATGGTAAACCAGGGAAAGGACTGTCAATTCAGATGACTGTAAAACATGGACTTGTCACTATCCTATCTGTTGTTCAGAGCGGTGATGGGAAATTATCACTATTGGTTGCCGAAGGGGAATCGGTACCCGGTCCCATCCTTAACATCGGTAACACGAACAGCAGGTACCGCTTTTCAATTGGTGCCAGGACCTTCGTAAACGAGTGGTCAAAAGCAGGGCCTGCACATCACTGCGCTATTGGAGTAGGTCATATTGCCGATAAGATAGATAAACTTGGCGCTTTGCTGGGAATTGAGGTAAAAAAGATATGTTAATGTTCCTTAAAAAAAGTATAATCAGAATTTATAACCTTTGTCACTTTAGACACTTTAAACTTTTAACATTTATAAACTATGAATTTTTTTAAAGAAAAATCAATTTACTTTCATTTATATCATATAAGTATTCTCTTTTTATTATTGAATCCTTTCAGCATCATAGCACAAAAAAGTAATTATAACGTGTTAGAACTGGGTGCAATTCCGGATGGAAAAACCATTAATACTGAAATCTTACAAAAAGCAATTAATAGTTGTTTCGAGAATGGGGG
>JADFUQ010000128.1 GCA_015222065.1 Bacteroidota bacterium | reverse complement strand
TTCACTGCTGTCATGTCATCGTCTTTAGTTTATGATTCAACTAGTCATTCATCATCGGTAACTTTGCCATTTAAAGCACCGGGCAGTGAAGATGAAAATACAAAAGTTTATTATCTTCACGATGGAAATAAAATGGATGAGGAAAAACCGACAAAGGATGCTTGTTTAGATGTTAATTTACTAGAAGATTCTGGAAAGTGGAATGCTCCAGATCTTAACAGGAGCAAGATACTGGCTAAGGCAACTGCCTACCTTTACATAAGTCATAAAGATATAACAGTATTTAAAGACAAAATCAAAGTAACTGCTGTGCTTCTTTATAACGGTAATGAGATTGCCTCTTCAGAAAGAGAACTCGATAATACTCTTCTGGATCTTTCTCCGTCGTCTGGTAAGATAACAATATTCACTTTTGGCAATCTTGATGACATTGAAATTACCCACGGTACTCATTTGAGTTTGAATGTTTACGTTAGCAATAATGATACCACGCTTAACTTAGGCTTGCTTAGGGATGCCAAATTGTTGTACGATTCAAAAGAATATCCCTCTTCACTCAAAGTAGAGTTTGAGGAGACAGATCATATTAAAATGGAGGTCAGCGCTGATCCTTCAAACGAAAAAGTTGTACCTGGCGGGAATGTAAAATACACCATTAATATTACAAGTGATTCTGAAGACGATACTGTTAAGATAACGACATCTGGTTTTTCAGAAGAAGAAAAAGAAGTGTGGTATATTGAAATTAGTTCAGAATCTGTTTCCATATCTAAGGATGGAGCGGAAACTGTTAACGTAATAGTCACATCTGATACTTTAGCTGCTGATGGTGCTAAACTCGAAGTAACTTTTGTTGCAATTGGTAGCACTGGAAAGGATACTTTTGATGCAGTTGTAGAAGTATCTGAAGATGCAGTTGAGTATGAGATAATTGTTGTTACTCCATCAGATAAGACAATACGGCATGGAGAAAATGATACGTATCATTTTAAGATTAAAAACAAGAATACTGGCATCTGGTCTGATGATTACCAGATAGAAGCATCCTCAGAACATGGATGGAATCTATCGTATAAAAAAATTGTAAAGAATTTGTATCCTAATAACGAATCCGAAATCGAAGTAACAATATATGTTCCAAAGAATACGAATGTAACCTCCGATAAATTGACATTTACCGTCACTTCAGAAAACGGTGACATATCTAAAACAGTAAATGTAACTACAACAATTATCGGTCCAAATCTTCTAGAAAATCTGTATGGATTTTTTGAATCTGCAGCAGAGAGTCTGGGTCTTGATGGGGTATTTGGCTCTTATGCACCTCATTTCCTGGTTGCAATGTTATTTATTATAGCCTTCTTCATTATCATAATAATGATATTTTTACTTACCACTAAATTTGTAAAGATTACCTGTCTTGAACGTATAAAGGAAATATTCCCTAATGAGGTAGCAAGTTTTGAAATGATAATTAAAAATCATACTAGGAAGACTCGCAGCTATGAGATAACAGCCCTAGTAAATTCAGAATCCCCCAAATGGACTACATCATTAGATTTAAAAAAGATTACATTGGAACCCGGTAAATCCAAACCCGTGGTTTTGATGGTAAAACCTACAGATCTTGTAAAACCTGACGATTGGGCAGAAATAAATATTGCGGTTAATGCAGAGGGTAAAAAGAAATCAGAAAAGATGGCTACTATGACTATGATAAAAGGTGCAAAAGCAGAGCT
>JADFUQ010000127.1 GCA_015222065.1 Bacteroidota bacterium | reverse complement strand
TTGTCAGCAAACATAATAAATTATTCGTAAACAAACCGGGATTAACAGCCCTTTATGGTAGAAGAGAGGTGATGAGGTAATGGGGTAATGGGGTGATGAGGAGAAGAAAGGAATAATGAATATCGAATAACGAATAATGTTAAAGGTCAAAAGTCGAGGGGGTCAAAGGGACGCAGATGGAAGAGTTGAGATGAAAAAATGAGGAAGTGATGAGATGAGGTGGAGTTTTAACTTGATTATAAAGGGTGAAAAAGGATTTTGCGAGGAGCGTAGCGACGAAGCAATCTCCCGAAAATAACCAGAATGCTAAATAAATGGACTGTCATTAGCTTTACAAAAAGTCAGGAGAGATTGCTTCACTTCGTTCGCAAAATCCGTATACTTATTATGCTTTAATGGTATGCATAAATTTTAACCGAAAAATGAAACATGAAATCTGAAAATATTTTAGCATTCTAGTATTTTCAATTTTAGTCATTTCAGTCATTTCCCTTATTTACTTACAGGGATAAGAGGTCCTGCCAGAAGGTACTCTCTCCATTGCCCGGTTATGCGGTTATATGCCCCGAAGCCAGCACAAAATTCCCAATAAGCCCATGCTATTCCACGGCTCTCAGCTTCTCTGGCTACAAAAGCAGTCCAGGCTCTCTGTTGATCATTTTCAGTTGTCTGGCTTAGTGCACCAAATTCCCCCATCCACAGTTGGTAGTTACCATTGTCATTGTTCCATGCTACCACATCATCAAAATGATCAGTAACTTTCTGCTGCTGAGCAGATGTTCCTGTCCATGATGTACCGAGCCAATCATCAGATCCGTCAACCCATGAAGCACCCTGGTGGGTAAAATGAAACGGTTCATAATAATGGTATGTAATTATTGTATTTGAATTGTTACATTCTGCAGGCAGCTTCAGCTTTTGCAAACCCTGTACCCCACCCCAGTTTGCCGTGCCAATGACAATCTTCCGGTTCATTTGCCCTTCAGTACTCCGGATAAGAAAGGTCAGGTCTGCAATTATCCCGTTCCATTCATCGTAGGTTACCCGGTCATTCGGCTCATTCAGCAATTCAAAATACAAACTGTCAACCGGATATCTGTTAACAGTGAATACTTCACATATCTGATCCCAGATATTATGAAGCCGGGTCTTGTGATAACTAAGGTCATGAGGATCATCACTATCCATCATCTCCACATAATGATGAACATTGATAACAACGATCAGGTCTTCATCCAAAGCCCAGTCTGCTACCGTTTTTACACGGTTCAGAAATGTTGTATCTATTTCATATGGAGCTGTATCTCCTGTATAATCCGACCATCGTATTGGTATCCTTACAGTTTTGAATCCGGCATTCTTAATTTCAGTAAAGAAATGTTGCTGAATAGGATATCCTGTACCATTAACCCAGGCTCCTTCTCCCCCGGCTGCTACAGGTGACTCAAGGAAATTTCCCATATTTATACCCCGTCCCAGGTTGGCTGTCTGATCAAAATTATACAGATCAGTATAGTACGAATCATCGAGGATAACAGGAGTATCTTTTGAATTTGAATTATTTTCACATGCTGTTAATAACGGATAAACCAGCAATATTATATAACTAAAATAAAATCTCATAATTCCAGTTTTTTTTCTTTAATAGAATAAACCTAAAACAAAAATGACATCTAAAAATAACAAAAATGATATAACTTTTATTAAATTTAACCGACAATAAAACTTAAAATAAAGATTTAAATATTTAAAAATGAAAAATCATAATTTTATTAAAATCTTTTCCGGATTAATTTTAATTTCCTTTATAGCAAGTGGTCAGGAAAAGGAAACCCTGGCACACCGCCTGGGATATCCTGCGGATGCAAAACTTCTTATTATCCATGCTGATGATATCGGCTTATCTCATTCAGTAAATACAGCATCAATACAAGCATTTGAGAAAAACGGTATTACTTCAGGCAGCATAATGGTTCCATGTCCCTGGTTTTTCGAATTTGCAGAATATGCCAAAGAACACCAGGATTTGGATATTGGGATACATATAACACTTACTGCTGAATGGGATGACTATAAATGGGACGGAGTATTACCATCCTCCGAAATTCCAAGTCTTTTAACCGAAAAAGGCTACTTTTATGCATCAGTTGAAGAAGTAGCTAAAAATGCCGATCCTTTGGAAGTCGGCAAAGAGATAAGAGCTCAAATTGAAAGGGCATTAGCATTCGGAATTAATCCCACTCATCTCGATACCCATATGGGAACTGTTGGCGCGACTCCTGAGTTTATTCAGGAATATATAAAAGCAGGTAATGAATATAATATCCCTGTATTTATACCTTCATACTTAATGCAACAGGCACCGCAGATACGGGAATTAGCAGGACCTGATCAGGTTTTTGTAGATAATTTTTTTATGATTACTGCTGGCACTCCTCCTTCAGCATGGCAAGAAGCATATAACCAGATAATTGAAAATGTAAAGTCCGGATTGAACCTATTGATCGTACATCTTGCAATTGATAATGCTGAAATGCAAGCTATTTCAAAGAACCATCCTGATTTTGGCTCTGCATGGAGACAGCGGGATTATGATTGCATGGTAAGTGATGAATTCAGAACCCTGCTTGATAAGAATAACATTTATTTTATTACATGGAAAGAGATTAAGGAATTAAAAAATCTTTCTTCACGGAATAAATAAAACTACAACCACAGGCAACTTTATCTT
>JADFUQ010000126.1 GCA_015222065.1 Bacteroidota bacterium | reverse complement strand
GCACCTGCTGAGCCAATTTTACCAATGATCCATAACGAAATATCTTTTGCATAAACACCTTCCTTAAGTTTACCATGTAGAGTTATCTTAATAGATTCCGGTACACGGAACCATGTTTCTCCCCGCTTCCAGATACCGGCTGATTCGGTACGGTCAATTCCGGCAGCCAGAGTATTAAAAGCACCTGCCGTACAGGTATGGCTGTCGCTGCCGACAATTATCATCCCCGGTTTGGCATGGTAAGACATTATCTGGTGACAAATTCCCTTACTAGCATCATAGAATCTCTTGATACCCTGCTCTTTAACAATATCCCGGATAGTCTGATACTGAGTAGCTAGTTTAGCACTGGTCGGAGGTGCATTGTGGTCAAGTACCACAAGCATCTGATCGGGGTCAGCTACTTTCCTGCCATCCATTTTCTGAAATGTTTTATAAATAGAAGCAGTATTATCATGTGTAAGGACAATATCCGGTTTCCTGAATACAATTGAACCGGTTTCTGCACCAAGGATCTTCTCTACAAATGTTTTTGCTAACATAGCATATGTATCAATAATATATTAGATATTTAAAACAAACCCCCGTTTTGATAAATTTCTATCTGCACATCTGAGAAGGGATCTGTTTTTATTGATTTTTCGTTTTCCAGATTCTTAATCAGACCTGTTTCAAAATTAACATGGATTTTATCACCATCTTTAATATCAAGTTCATCCAGGGTTTTATATACCAAAATCGGGAAAGCGGCATTAATTGCATTCCGCTCATAGATAGCTCCGAATGATTTTGCAATAATTAATTGCACACCCAGCGATTTGAAACAATCCACTGCCTGCTGTCGTGAGCTTCCGCTACCGAAGTTCTTTCCTGTAATAACAATATCACCTTTCTCTGCCTTGCCGGCAAAATCCTCATATCCACCAAGGTTATCGAAGGTATATTGCCCCATTTCATCGAAATCGGTTACTGTAAGATATTTGTTATGAAAGATCATATCGGTGTCGATATTGTCAAAATCTATCACCCATACTCTGCCTTCCATAATTGTTGGTTTATCAAATGACAGCTTAGTCTCCTTTTTCGCTTTCTTTATCCTTTCCAGCTTCTCAGAAGGTTCAAAAACTGCCGGTTCAGCAGGTATTTTATCAGGAGTAGTGATATATCCTGCCACTGCAGAAGCGGCTACTACTGCAGGTGATGCAAGGTAAACTTCACCTTTCCCCTGCTTACCGGGAAAATTCCTGTTACCCGTACTTACGGTTATCTCTCCCGGTCCGTTCTGTCCAACCTGTCCTGCTGCACAACCAGCACAGCCTGCATTTGAAACCAAAGCGCCCGACTTCTTAAAAATCCGGATAATTCCTTCCTCAAGGCACTGGTCCCATACACTATTGGTTGACGGGACGATCTTAAGAACTACACCCGGAGCAACTTTTCTTCCTTCAAGCACTCCGGCGGCAGTTCTCATATCTTCCATCCTGCCGTTAGTGCAACTGCCTATAAAAGCCGAATCGATCTTCGTCTTCCCGGTCTTAATAATATCTACAGTATCATGAGGTTTGCCGGGTTTTGAAACCATTATAATAAACTTACTCACATCAATATTTATCACCTGATCGTATACTGCATCTTCATCCGGACCGGTTACCAGGGGTTCTTTTCCCGACCGTTCTTTACAATAACCGATTATCTCATCACCGGGTGGGAAAATAATATTTATAGCACCCATTTCTGTTGCCATTGAAGAGATAGTTATCCGGTCGTCAAGAGATAAAGTTTCAATAGCTTCACCTGCCATCTCAATGGAATAGCCCAGTAATGTATTTGCCCCGAATTCTGATAGAAGATTCAGGACAATATCTTTAGCAAATATCCCTTCCGGAAATTGTCCGGTCAGGTTCAGCTTCACCGTGGCAGGAACCTTGAACCATACCTTACCGGTGCTCCATGCAACAGCTATATCACGATCGCCCATTCCCTGTCCGAAAGCACCTACGGCACCCAGAATATTGGCATGCGAATCGGTTGAAATGGCTGTGGTTCCGGGATAAACTAATCCTTCTTCAATTATAAGATGGGTTCCAATGCCTGCATTAATATCATATACTTTTATCCCGTGCTCTCTTGCAAATACTCTGCATATCTGCTGGTTAGTCGCATATTTCTGGTCAGAACCTGTCGGGTTTGTATCAAATGTAAAAAAGGTTTTTGAAGGATCATCAATCCCCAGATTGTTATCTTGTATATTTTTCACAACATTTGGGCCCCCAAAATCTCTGGCAACTCTAACATCGATTTCCACATCGACAATATCTCCCGTTTTTACTTCATCCCTGCCTGAATGCAGGGCAAGGATTTTTTCGGTCATTGTTAATCCCATAACTTTAGTATTTGTTTTCAATTTACTTCAGAAACCCTTATTGGTATAACTTTTGTTATCTTCTGGTCTTTTTCATTTATCTTCTTTTGAATATCGAACTCCGAACACCGATTAACGATTTTTGATTTATTTTTAATTGAAAAAATATTTATGATTTTTGATTTTTCTGGGCTGTTTCAATACTTTTTACAAAAATTGAAATCAATTCATTGTTTTCTTTTTTTGCTTTAATTATTTTATCCTCTGTCTTATATAACTTGCTTTTGTGAATAATCTTCAGGCAAATAAAAGTTTCACGTAATTCTTTTAGAATTACTTTCATTTTATGAATGAAGTCTTTCTTTGATTCTGCACTCTGTGCTTCTCCATAATTCAATGAAACTGATGTCCCTGAACAAACCAATTGCCCTGATAAATGATTCCCTGCCTTTGAATTGGGAATTTCGTTTACAATTTCAATTATCAGGACTGAAAAATCAATCAATAGCTCTTCTAAATCATATTTATTCATCCGTTTAAATCTTTTATGTTAGTGACTAGGTTACTTATATTTTCTACCTTTTTACAAGTTCTGTGGTATTTGTTACTCGCTCCCACAAAAGCCCATGGCGCAAACCCGCT
>JADFUQ010000125.1 GCA_015222065.1 Bacteroidota bacterium | reverse complement strand
TCAACTACTCAACTACTCACCCACTCAACTACTCCACTATTTTCACCCTGATTTTTTCCCAAACAGGACTCTCCGGATCTTTGAAGATATGTTTTTTGGCGTTTCATTTTCGTCACCGTAATATCCCTGTCCATAGCCATAACCATATCCATAACCGTATCCATAACCCAAATAATACCCATACCCATATCCATAATAGCTGGGGATCTTAACATCGTTTACCAGAAGACTCAGGTTCTTAATATCCTTTTTATTATATAGTTCATCAATATAATGGATAACATTTTTAGAGGAAAATTTCTGACGGACGATAAAAATATTGGTATCGGTATATTGTGTTAACAGTATGGCATCGGTAACAATTGCAACAGGCGGAGTATCCATGATCACATAATCAAATTCCTTTCTTACCTTTTCATAGAATTCTTTCATTGACGGTTTTTCGAGAAGTTCCGCGGGGTTGGGAGGTATGGGGCCGGAGGTTACAATGTAAAGGTTTTCAATATCAGTAGATCGGATAATATCTTCATAACTTGTTTGATTAATCAGGTATGTGCTCATGCCCACATCGTTATTTACATTAAAGTCTTTATGTAATTTCGGTTTCCTCAGATCTAATCCTACGAGCAGGGTTTTCCTGCCTGACATTGCAATAATAACAGAAAGGTTTGTAGCCACAAAGGTTTTTCCTTCACCGCTTATGGTTGACGAAATTGAAATTATATTCCTCTCTTTTTCAGGTAACAGATATTGGATACTGGTTCGGATTGATCTGAATGATTCGGAAATAGATGACTTTGTGTTTTGTATTACAGGGAGGTCAGAATCACCGTGATTATGCCCGATAGATCCGAGAATAGGAACATTTGTATTGTTTTCAATATCGGACTTGTCAATAATCTTGTTATTGAAGTAATCGAATAGCAGGATGATAACCAGAGGAATTGCTAATCCAATAACCAGTGCTATCATATAGTTCATTGAATTCTTAGGTGAGACTTTTGCAGCATTATCAACGCGGGCTATATCGAGGATCTTGTTATTAGGAATGTTTGATGCCTGAGCAATTCCTGCTTCTGCCCTTTTCTCCAGCAGATATGTGTAAATATCATTATTCAGATTGAATTTTCGTTCAATCCCAATGAGTTCTCTCTCGGTAGCAGGTAATTTCATTACCTCTTTATTGACTTCCCCTATTCTTTTGTCCATATCAGCCATCGCGATATTAGTGGAATGGATCAGGTTTTCTAAATTTTCCAGAAGTCCTTCTCTGGTATTTTTCAACTTTTGGTTTGTAACATCTATTAAAGGGTTGTTTTCTTTCGCGGAAAAAAGCAACTCTGCTTTCTTAGAATAGAGGTCAGATAATTGTGTTAGAAGTGACATTAATACAGGGTCGTTTATACCCACGACCGAAGGGGCTATAATATCTTTGAAGTCCGACTTACTTTTAACATAATCAAGAAGATAATTATAGTATTTAAGTTTAATATCAAGCTGATTTCTTTCTTGTTGAAATGATTCAAGCTTTTCAAGAACTGCAGACCCTTCTTTACTAATGTCAATGATCTTATTGGATTGCCTGAATTGCATTAAATTGGATTCAGCCGATGCAAGCGAATCGGTAATTTCCATTAACAGATCGTCAATAAACTTAATAGTATTAACAGCTGTCAGATTTTTTTCATCCAGATCAGATCTGATAAATACCTCCATAAGCTTATTTAGATAGTCAACTTCCTGCTGGGCAACATACCCCTGGGTGGAAAGTGTCAGTATTGAACTTTCTTTATCAGTTATCGCAACACCAAGTTTGCTTCTATACCTGCTGGTGAGTGAATTCAGACTATTGAATATGAAATAGTACTTTCCGGATGACAGGTTTTTAGTGGAAAAATTCTTTTTATCCCTTAACTCAACGGTGAAGTTGAAATCCTCGTTGATAAAGGGTTCACCGAATTTCATTCGTTTATGAATATTGTATTCGTCATCAATCTCCAGTTCATATTCCGTTTCCGAAATAATATTTATATAAACTGGGTATCCGAATCGTTGAGTGAGTGACGTATCGGGTTTTACAATTATCGGCGATTGGTTATAAAGTTTGGATTCTGCAATTCCCCTGCGTCCAACATTTACATAGGTTATCTTGAAATTATCCAGTTCCTTCATAACTTTTTGGGCGAGGGAATATGATTTCAGAACACCAATTTCGTTCTGAATATTCTTGCGGTTGCTGAACATATCAGTACTTTCAATGATTCTCTCAGCACCTATAAGTCCACCCCCTTTGTCTTCATCTCTGACAATAACCGTAGCATTGACACTATATATCGGTTCAGAATACCTGCTTATCAAATAAGCACTTGTAATGGTGAGGAATAAAGATAATGCAAACCAATACCAGTTAGAAAGTATCCTGAAAAGAAATTTCTTAATATCAATGTTTTCTTCCTGGTAGATCTGCTCGGTGCCGTATTCCATTCTAAGCTATTTAATAAAATTCAAAATCAATATAAAAGTACTTATGGTTGAAAGAAATATGGAAAGTGTGGGGGCATTGATCCTAAACGTTTTTGTACTTATAGGTTCCACGTAAACGATGTCATTAGGAAGCAGGAAAAATCCTTCAGAGGAGAGAACCTTACTACTTGTAAGATCGATCCTGAAAGTTTCAGTTCCTGATTTTGTTGGTCTGATAATCAGAACTTTTTTCCTGTTGCC